>NZ_KE992782.1:0-77314 GCF_000466465.2 Clostridium sp. KLE 1755 | reverse complement strand
CCCCCGCCTGTTTTTTTACGGCTCCCGGAACACACAATGCGGGCTGGTTCAGCAGAATGCCCTGGGCGATAGTCTCCTTTCCCAGACTGCCTTTATGAGGCAGCAGCGCATAGGTGAAGAAATGCTCGCCCATATCTGCCTCCGTATCCGGGGATTTTGCGCTCTTCAGCAGAGAAAGGCCCATGACGTTGTCCCGGATTCCATAGCCGTACTTGCAGTCATTGAGCAGGCTGACGCCGTAATCCGCTTCCGACAGATCCGCCCATTTATGGCCGCATACCTCAAACCTTGCCCAATCCCAGCTGGTATTCCAGTGCGTAGGACGTTCCACAAAGCCGAACTGGATATCATAGGAAGCCTTTGTGGAGCGGATGTCCACCTCAAATAATGTTTTTAACAGCCGGTGATCCTCATGCCAGTCGGCCTTGGTTGCAAAATCAATCCGTCTGTTGCCGGAATATACCATAAGCTCCTGCTCGATCAATGAAGCGCGGTAACGGTAAACAAAACTGATTTTCATGCGCAGCGGCCCATCCTCCGTACAGCGGATCTCGCAGGCCGGAATATCCTCGAATTTTTGTCCATAGAAAATATCAATATCCCATGCGTCATAATTCATGGGCTTATCTTCGTAAATACGAAGCACATTTCCCCTGCCCTTTAAAACCTGTCTCCCATTTTCCTTATCCCACAGGCTGGTAAACGCGCCGCTCTCATCCCACTTAATACTGTAAAAAGGGGTATCCAGGCAGCGGCCTTCCAAATCCAGGGCAAAGGGGCTGTCCGTTTCCGGCTGCTTTTCTTCCGTAAAATGAACCTCAGTAAGACCAAGCGGCTTCACCCCGGCCTCCACCAGCCAGCCGTCGGAAACCTTCTGGGCCGGCAGGCATTTTCCCTCCTCGTCCGTGAAGGAGCCGTCCCTGCTTTCCGGTATCAGCACCGCTTCCCCACAATCGGTGTCCGCAAACCGCAGCAGGCTGTAGCTGTTATGGCTGTAACTGCCATTATTGCGACTGCTTTCATCCCTGTAACTGCCATGGCCGCTGCCATCCCCATCTTCGCATAAGGCTTCAAACGCTTCCTTTTCCATAGCGTCCACTTCGCGCCACAACGCTTCATATTCCTTCCGGGTATCCTCATAAACCTCATGGATGGAAGATCCGGGAATAATATCATGGAACTGATCCCGCAGGACGGTTTCCCAGCAGTCATGAATCCGCTGCGCCGGGTAAGCTCCACCCGCCAGGCGGGAAAGCACCGACAGCCATTCCAGCTGACCCAGGGCGTTTTCCAGCTTGCGGTTGTTACGTTTGTTCCTCGCCTGGGAGGTATAGGTACCCCGATGATATTCCAGGTAAAGCTCTCCATCCCAAAGGGGCACATAGCGATCCGTATTTTCCACATTCTCATGGATTTTTTCAAAAAATTCCTGGGCGTTGGCCGTTTTGATCCGAGGCATGCCGGGAATACGGTTAATGGCCCGGATGTTTTCAATCATGCCCCTGGTGGTGCCGCCGCCTCCGTCCCCGTGTCCGTAGGAAATCAGCACTTCGTGGCTTAATTCCTTATTCTTGAACTTCCGCCAGGTTCCCATAATCGTTTCCGGTGTAATCTCCCCGTTATAGGTAGAACCTCTCCCCGTTACCGACATGCCGGGAGCGGGCACATCGATGAAATAGGTCAGCATTTCCGTCCCGTCAATGCCGCGCCAGCGGAACAGGTCGTTGGGAACGGTGTTGAACTGGTTCCAGCTGATTTTCGTGGTCATAAAGGTATCCAGGCCGCAAAGCTTCATGATCTGAGGCAGCGCCCAGCTGTAGCCGAACACATCCGGCAGCCAGAGGAACCGGCATTTTTTCCCGAACTCCTCCTCAATAAAACGGATACCATATAAAAATTGACGCGCAAGGCTCTCGCCGGAGGTCACATTACAGTCCGCCTCCAGCCACATGCCGCCATCCGCCTCCCAGCGTCCTTCCTGCACTCGCTGTTTGATTCCTTCGTAAATTTCGGGACTGTCTTTTTTCAAAAATTTATATAATTGGGGCTGGGTCTGCAGGAAATGATATTCCGGGTATTCCTCCATCAGCCTAAGCACTGTGGCAAAGGAACGCTGGGCTTTTTCACGGGTGTGCTTCAGCCGCCACAGCCATGATACGTCAATATGGGTATGACCCGTGGCATAAACCGTTACCGCGCTGTTTTTGGGCATTCCATCCAGCGCTGCGCTGAAAAATGCAAGAGCTTCCTTTCCGGTTTCCGGCAGCCTGTCCGCATCCCAGTCCAGAATGGAAAGCGTTCTGTCAAGCGCTTTCACAAGCTCCGTCCGATCCGTGCTGTCCTCCGGCAGATAGGCCAGGCTTTCGGCCGCTGCGGACAACAGGTAATAAAGCTCATCCAGTTTTTCATCCAGACAACCGATTTGCGCCTCCGCAATCCTGTGATACTGAAGCCGTACAGGGCCGCCGCCCTCCAGGCCTGACCACACCAGGAACGTCATCAGGACCGTCTGGCCCGCAAAAGGAGTGAGCACCACTTCCCTGTGATTCGTATCCACCCCCTGATAAGGATGGCCGTTTATGTACAGCAGAGACTCAAACCCGCTGTTTCCGCCGCCTCCCGTTCTTCCGAAATTAAAGTAACCCATAACCTTGCAGCCAGGCTTCGAAACAGGTATGGCAACCTCCCTCTGCAGCCAGATATAACGGTCCCGGCCTACGAATTCCTCTCCCAGACTGATTTTATCGCCTTCAAAGGCTTCCGGGCAGCTGGTGTATACCTCATCCGCGCCAAGTCCGCCCTCCTTTGTGTAGAACCATTCCACACTGCTCTTCTGCGCCCATCTGCGGCCTTCCAGCTCTGCGGCGCGCTGTCTGAATTTCTCCTCATTGAAAAACATAGCTTTTCTCCTCCTTTAATAAACAGGCGCGGCTCTTCAGCCCTCCTGTCCCCTTTCCCTTCCTTCCATCCGGCGTACAAGCGCTTTCTTTACGCCGGTAACTACATCCCCTCCGTTTAACTGCTGCTGCATCACCAGCAGGGTCATATTCTCCCGGGGATAGTTAAAAAAGCTGCAGCCAAGCCAGCCGTCCCAGCAGTATTCCCCCTTCAGCCCAGGTGAAACAGCCGCCGCCGGATCCTGCAGTACGCGCATCAGGCATCCGTAACGATAGCCCTTCTGCCCAAACCAGCCATCAAAGGCCGCCTGCTGTCTGTCGTTCAATCCGGCATTCAGCATACGATCCACCGCTTCCGGCTTCAGAATCCTGGTTTTGCCGAAGCTTCCCCGATCCAGAAGCATCCGCGCAAATACGGAATAATCTTCTATGGTGGATACCAGGCCGGCGCCGCCGGATTCATAGGCGGCCTTTCTGTCCATACGGTTGCGTATTCCAAGGAAACTGCCTTCATACTGCACAAGCCTGTTTTCCTCATCTCTTATATAGGCCTTTGCCAGCCGGTCCCTCTTTTCCTCCGGAACATAAAAGCCCGTATCCTTCATTCCCAGAGGGGTGAAAATCCGTTCCTCCAGAAACTCGCCGAAGGTCTTATGCGCCGCCTTTTCAATGACCGCTCCCAGAATATCCGCGGAAATCCCATATTTCCAGGAGGCCCCGGGCTGGAACAGCAGCGGGATCCTGCCGGCGCGCTCCGCAAATTCCAGGGTGGTCATGGGCCTTTCGTCCTTCAGGCCTTCCTCCACCTCGCTCAATAGCTTCCTGGCCGCCAGCTCCGGAACCGTGTCATTGTCGCCATAGGTTAACCCGGAGGTCATCATCAGAAGATCCTCTATCAGGATCGGCCTGTCGGCCGGTTCCCTATGATCGTCGCACCAGACCTGAGAATCCCGGAATGCAGGCAGGAAATCCCCCACAGGCTGCTTCAGATCAAAAGCTCCGTCCTCTGCAAGTATCATGGCAGCCACAGCCGTAACCGGCTTTGTCATGGAATACAGCCGGAAAATGGTATCTCTTTTGATTTCCCTTTTATTTTCCCTGTCGGCATACCCCTCGCCAAGCCAGCAGATTTCCTTTCCATCCTTTATAAGAAGCAGGCTTACGCCCCCCACCTCGCCGCGCTGTACCGCCCCTTTGACTATACTGCGCCACTCTTCAGCTAATTCTACCATATTTTTACTCCCAAATGCATTACTAAATAGTTTAAAGAAAATTTGAAAGACGTTTCATAATTTACTGACTTTCACCCCGGCTTTTCTCTGTTACCGGCTCCGTACCATTTCTGTACTGGGAAGGGGTAATTCCCAGCTCCTTTTTAAATTTTCTCCGGAAGCTGGAAACATTCTCATACCCCACAGCAATACAGATTTCCTCCATCGGCTTTGATGTGCCCCGCAGCAGCTCCTTCGCCTTTGCCACACGCAGCTTCCAAAGATAATCCGAAAAATATTCATTAAAATACTTTTTAAACAAATAACTCATATAGGCAATGCTCACATGAAACTTTTCAGCCAGCATTGCAATCGTCAGATCCTTTGATGTGTAGGATTGATTTATGAAATCCTGCAGCTCCCCGCTTTTTATTGTGAGATTAGACAGTTCATCCTCAAACAGGGAAAGCAGCATAATAAAGTGATCATATATGTCATTGCTCTTCTGTTCATAGGAAAAGCTTCTGATAAAATAAAGCGTTTCGAAGTATATGTTGTTGTAAGCGCTGAATTTAATGTTTTGCTGGTTCATATTGGTTATGATCGTGGTCAGCACCTCTGTCAGCACACTCCTGGAATAAAAGGCGGGAAAATCCGTCTGATCCAGCGTCTGGAAAAAGCTGCGGATGGCTTTTTTCGCTTCCTCAAATTTCAGCTGCTGCAAAAGGGAAGCAAAGCTGCTCAGCTCCTGATAAGGATAGGTATAAGCGCTGTCCTTAGGAATGTCCATCTCATCATAAAATGCTATCGGATGGGAATCCCAGTAATTTCCCGCCTGCATTGCATTCGCGTACAGATTGGGAATATCCAGAGGGGAGGACGAGCCGTTGCTCAATGCTATCCTGCAGCCGTATTCCTTATAAAAATCATGCAGCAGATACTTTATAACATTATACTTATCCTGGTCCTGGCCTCCGTAATAGATCAGATAGGAACAGTATTTCGGCGTGATTTCCAGCCGTATACAGAAGGAATCATTATTTGGAAAGGTTCCAAGGAAGAAATCCCGGAAACTTTTGGTTACCCACGCCATTCCTTCCCCATCCGCCGGAGCGGATATTTTAATCACAAACATCAGACTGCCCGGCTCTCCGTTAAAAAGTCTGTCCATATTCTCCGCCGTAATCTCTTCCCCATTTTCATTAACAATTGTATCAAGAACCGACTCCTTCATTATACTATGGTATTTCTCTATCTTTTCCTGCAGCTTCCTCTGCTCCTGAAGCGCTGAGGACAGGGCAAAATCCAGCTGGGATTCCAGGCCCTTATTATCGCCTGCCCTGTCTGCAAACTTTTTACTCAACCGGTGCAGCGGCGAATAGGTAAGTCTCATGCCAAACAGAATCAGCAGAAAACCAGTACAGCCGATAGCTGCAAAAACCATATACATATTAATAAATGCCTTGCTGGCATACTGAAGCAGCACATCCTTGGAAAAACATACCGTTAAGAACAGATTGGTATGCAGCGGAACGGTATAGATGATTTCATCCCCTTCATCGTTTTTCTGAAGTCCGTAGGAGTCCGTCAGCCTGTAAACCGGCGGCACGCTGTAATCACCTGATGCTGAAATAATGTTATTTTCAGAATCCGTCAGATACACACCCGAAATTTCCTCTGACAGCATATTGTTAAGCCTGGCAATGATCTCGTCGGAGTCAATTACATAAAACAGCTCGTATTTACTGCTTGCCACATTGGGAAATAGCAGCAGCAGGGACAGCTCCTGGTTTTTGATATAGACCATGGTATTTTTATTATCGTGGCCATACTTACCCACCGGGATTTTCAGTGCCTTATGATTGATTGAAAAATAGTATTCATCATTGGATTTGTAAATATAATTTTTGCAGGCAAGGACTTTTCCTCCGTTTTTCTGGATATAAATAATATCCGATACCAGCGGATTCGCACTGGCAAACTCACGCATATCTGTAATTCCCAGGGAACTGTACCAGGAAGAATCAAAGGAATGCCTCAGCATTTTCAGATTCGTGTTATTGCACAGGTTATAATGGATATTAAAAACGTGGTCGAGATCATTATTAAAGCTCTGCTGGAACAGAACAAGCTTTTCCTGAATACTGTTGTCCCTTGCTGTGGAATACGCCGTCCGCAGCTGTTTCCGGAATGCAATAAAAAAACACAGCAGAAGAAAACTGAGCAGAAAAAAATAGGACAAAAAATATTTCAGCAACGTGTAATAATTGATCTTTTCAAAGCGCTTTCTTATTTTATCCATGCAACCACCCTCATTAGTTTTGTGGAATCAGCCTGCTGTATAAGTCAGACAATATCGCTCTTCCTATAGACGCATCCGGTTATCCCGCTTTTATTTCCGGCCGTGCTCTTAAGCATAATGTGATTATATGCCCCGCTTTCCATTTTTGTAAAGCGGCAGGAAGACGGCCCGTTACAGCCGGCTGATGCACAAATATGTCCCCGTTTTCATTGGCTTTTCACAAAATCCATCCTCAAATTCCCATCCTGCAGGCAAAAGGATCCTGCCTCTTTGTCCATTTTCCACTGTAATTTCCAGTCTGATAACCTCCTCCCCTTCCCTGCAGTCCTCAAGCCGGGACCAGTGTGCTGAAATCCAACCCGAAGGCAGCCGACAGGAGCCTTGCGCATAAGCAAGCGCCCTGATAAAATGAGGCTTCACCAGACAGTAATCCGCATCCTCCATATATGGATTGGGAACGATTCCTGCAACCGCCTGAATAAACCAGCTGCTTATATCCCCAAAGAAATGGTGGTTCCTGGAATGGGCATCCGCTTCCGGCGGCAGGAAATCCTCCCAAAGAGAGGTTGCCCCTCTGGCAATCCAGTTTCCATAGGAGGGATAATCCTTTCTCGTAATCATTTCATACGCCAGATCCGCCTGGCCGTACTCGGACAGGACATGGAAAAGGACTCTCATTCCCAAAGCACCCGCGTTCATATGATCACCGTTTTGATGAATGATTTCCAACAGCCGCTTAAAGGCCGCCGGCCTTTCCGGCTTTTTAAACAGACCGTAATATATTGCCATGGACTGTGAGGCTTCACAGCTTCCCGCTACTGTCATCGTGGAAAAATCAATCAGATATTTCCGGAATGCTTTTTTCAGATCTTCCCTAAGCTTCCTGGCATAACGGGCCTCTGACTCCATGCCCAGCTTTCGGAAAAGCAGCCCCGCTTCCTCCAGCAAATGTACGCTTATGGCAGTATCCGTTACCTCTATAGGCGCCTTATGGCCGCCTCCGCTCTTTCCCGTCTCACACCAGTCGCCCAGGCCCGTATCTACCAGTCCTCTTTTGTTTCTGCTGCCGGAAAGGAAAAACAGATACCTGAAAATGTAGGGTGCGGCTTCCCTTGCCGTATCCAAATCTCCCCGCAGCTTAAACAGGCAGAAGGGGATTTCCACAATAACCTGATCCCATGCAGGTCCGTTTCCAAAGCCCCAGCCCCCTGTGGGGACAATACCGGGCAGCCCGCCGTCAGGAGCCTGCGCAGCTTCCACATTACGCAGCCACTCACGCAGGGAGTCCTCTACGGAAAGGTTCAACAGCATATGCTCCGCTGAAAGCGCCGCATCCCCGGTCCAGCCGTTCTTTTCCCGATGCGGACAGTCCGTGGGAAACCACAAAAAATTGGAAAGAGTCGCTCTTCTTGTCATGGCCTGCAGCTGATTGGCGGTTTCATCGGAGCAGGAAAAGCTGCCGTTTTCCTCAAACGCCCCTCCGCAGATATGATACGTCAGAAGCTCCGGAACGGCTTGTTCTTCCTTAATCCCTCTCACGTATGCATAACGGAATCCATAATATGTGAAGGAGGGCATGTAGGTCTCCTCCCCGCCCCCGCGGCATATATAGCAGCTGTCCTGCACCCTGTCGGTATAGGGAAAATCGTATTCCGGGAACATCAGGTTTTTCTTCTCCAGAATCCCGTCATGGTACCACTCTGCATAGGATATCCGTATTTCCTGTCCCGGCGTTCCCATAATTCTCAGTTCACATATCCCGGCGGCATCCACGCCGAAGTCATAAAGATACCCGTCCCCATAAGGGATTATGGAAACGGCCCTCCGGCGCTCATAGACTTTGATCGGTGATGCCTTGCACAATCTCATTTCCCCACGCGGCGGCGTCACCCTTATCACCGGCTTCCAATCTTCTTCCCGGAAGGCAGAAGCTGGCCCATCCTCAACAGAGGAACAAGCCGGGGAGCACCAGTTATCGATGCCAAGTCTTGCATCATAGCATTCTCCGCACCGAAGCTCATCCTCCAGCAAAGGCGAGGGATGGGTGCGGAAGGTGGTGTCGCTTTCCACTATAATGTGAGCTCCGTCATTTAGCAGGATATCCAAACGCAGGGCCGTCATAGGCGCGCCTCTCCACCGGGCCTTGTCAAAAACCCATACGAAACCGCCATAGGCATTCTGCATGCCGTTGCCAAGTATTATCCCGATTACATTGCTTCCCTCGGTTAAGTACGGCAGGGCGTCATAGCGGTCATAATAAATGATATCATCCGGATTACTGATATATGGGGCAAGAATACATTTGGTAAGCTCCGTACCGTTAATGAACACACGGTAAAATCCCAGCCCTGTGATCAGCAGCTCCGCCGATTCCGGGATGTCCCTAAGCATGAATTCTTTTCTTATATAGGGTGCCGGCACCTGATGATTAAAATCAGCGAAGTCTTCCCCGGCACTGATGAACTGACATGGAAAATTCATAATCCCCTCCCGTCTGTGTGCCATGGGCACACTCTTAATTCAGGGGGTGAGAAACTTTTTTCTCACCTGCTCCCGTCTGTGTGCCACAGGCACACTTTCAATTCCGGGCGTGAGAAATACTATTTCTCGCTGCCCGCCTCCCAACTCTCTACCTGCATCCTCCCGTCCTCATCCCGATTCCACTTGACGGAAATCAGCCCGGCCGCAGTCCGCATTGTTCCCTGTGCCCAATCAAGCCCTTTGATATCCGCAGGCATCACATAATATTCCGCAAACCCGCAGGTTCCTTCCTTCTGTCGGATTCCAAGAACCTCCGTAAACAAAAGCTTCACTACGTTCCCGAACATCGGATGGTTATGGGAATCTGCGCCGTCCCATTTTTCCCATAAGGTGGTGGCGCCGCTGCGCATCATATTCGCAAACGATACCTCGTTATCATTGGTCAGAAGCCGGAAGGCCAAATCCGCTTCTCCTTCTTTAAAAAGCCATTCCAGTAAAACAGGCGTTCCGAAAATTCCCGTATCCAGCCTTCCCAGCTTTCTGTACCTGTCCACAAGATTTTTCTTCGTTCCCGCGGTTCCAAGGCCCACATTCAGGGCAAATGCATTGGCTGCCCCCGTTCCGCCGCAGAAATCTCCTGTATTTGCGTCAAAAAAGGTATCCATAACCGCCTTCTTTGCCGTCAGAATCCTGTCCTTTACCCATTCCGGCTCCTCCTTATGGAGAATCTGCGTAATCTGTCCCAGCGCCTGCAGGCCCTGAATATAAAAACAGGTATTCACAAATGCTTCCGGCAGCTTTTCCGGTTCCGCTTCCGGCGCACACCACTCTCCCAGGCACCAGCCGCCTTCCTCTTCCCTGACGACAAGGCCTTTTTCACAGCGGGATTCCATGTACTCCAGCCAGCGGAAGATTGCCGGATAGCCTTTTTCCAGCAAAGCGGAATCCCCAAAGACTCGCCAGTAATCCATAGGCACAACATAAACGGCGCAGCCCCAGCCCCCGGGCCCTCCTCCGCCCCCCATAAAGGGTGCGGTATGGGGAATATGCCCTGTATCGGCCCCCTGGCTGTCCAATATATCCTGATACCATTTTTCATAAAGCCGCCTGGTATCCATTGTCAGCATCGCCGTCTCCGATGTCAGCTGTCCGTCTCCCGTATATCCCAGTTTTTCCCTGTGCGGGCAGTCCGAAGGGATACAATTGTGGAAATTGGCGCTTTGCGTCCTGATGTATGCATCATACAGCCAGTTTAAAACAGGATTGGAGCATCGGAAGGACGACACAGCCGGCGCCTGCGTCCCCACCACTGACACAGAAACTGCCTCTCCTGCTCCTTCCACCTCAAAATACCGGAACCCGTGCCAGCAGAATTTAGGCCGTACCGTCACCGGGGAGCCATTACAAATATAACTGTCCTTCTGTATCTGCCTTTCCCCGCCCGCTGACCGGAAATCCAGGCAGCCATCATCCGTAAGCTCTTCACTGTACCTGACGGAAACCTGTTCTCCCGTTTTTCCCAGACAGCGTATTTCGGCCCAGCCTGCTATATTTTCCCGGCAGTCATACAATTTCCTGCCGCACTTATCCTCCAGTAATACCGGCTGAATCCGGCGCAGCACCCTGTCTGCGGGACACTTCTGCTCCTCAAGGATGGTCTCCGGCGCATGAACCGGCCGTGCCGGCTTCCATCCGGCGACATCGGCAGATTCCATGCACCAATCCTCCTGCAGCAGCCTCAGATCCTGTGTTTCTCCGTAAAATAAATTGTTTTCCGTCACCTCTCCCGGCTTCCACAGTGTCTTCGGATCACTTTCGATTACAACCTCTTCCCCCTCGCTGGTAAGCATGTGCAGCTCATATCTTAACTTCGGGAACCCAAATATGAATTTCCCCTCATCCACTCTTTTTGTCTGATGGTACCAGCCGTTGCCAAGCTGTATGCCAAGGACATTTTCCCCGGTTTTCAGGAAAGGAAGCAAATCGACGGTCAGATACAGACAACGGTAACGGGAGCGTTCCTCCCACACCGGATACGTAGTATCGCATCCGAGCACAGAAGAATAATTGGTTAATGCAGGAACAAATTCCTGATCGCAGGCCCTCCTTCCGTTAACATACAGCAGAAAATATCCCAGTCCGCAAATCTCAAGCTTTGCCGATGCCGGAAGCTCCCTCAGGGAAAAGCTTCTCCTGAAAAGCGGGGATTCACATTCGTTGTCCCCTTGTATCCAATGCCAGTTTTTCATACCATACCTCCAGGCTGCCGTAACAGTTCAAATGCCTGAACTGTTGTATGCCGCTCCTATCCCTTCACGGATCCGATCATAATCCCTTTGACAAAATGCTTCTGTACTAAAGGATAAAGACATAACACCGGAACCGTTGAAACGATAATAGAGCTGTATTTAAGCGTCTGCGCCAGCTGCGTTTTCCGCATGATTTCATCCGGGCTCATCGAGCTGGTGATCTGCAGTGTCATCTGTGTGGAAAGCAGCAGTTTTCTCAGTATGGACTGAAGAGGCAGCAGCTGCTGTGAATTTATGTAAATAAGCGCGGAATAGAAATCATTCCAGTGCCCCACCGCATAGAACAGCGTAATAACCGCCAATATGGGCTTGGACAGCGGAAGAACCACCTTAAACAGATATTGGGCCGTATTCGCCCCGTCCAGCTGCGCCGCCTCCAGAAGCTCATCCGGAATACTGTTGATAAAATATGTACGCGTTATGATAATATTAAATACGGATACCGCATTGGGAATCACCATTGCCCAGACAGTATCAATCAGATGCAGCCTGTTCACCACCAGATAGGTAGGGATCAGCCCGCCGCTGAAATACATGGTAATCATAAAAATAATCATGAAAAATTTCCGCGGCACAAAATCCTTCCGCGACAGAGGATATGCGCCGCATACAGTAAGCACCATGTTTATAGCAGTTCCCAATACAGTATAAATAATGGTATTCCTGTATCCTGTCCAGATTGTCTTATACTTGATTACCTCTTCATAAGCATCCAGCGTAATGCCTTTGGGAAAAAGGATGACATGCCCCTGCCAGACCTGGGAAGGATCGCTGATTGACGCAATCAGGACGAACCAGAGCGGCCACACAAAAATCACCAGCAGAACCAGCATAATGAGCAAATTAACGAGGTCAAACACTTTGTCAGGATCCAAAAATCTTCTTCCAGTTCTTTTTATTTTATTCACACCTTTACCTCCTGCATATCGCAGGCCTGCCTGCGATACTGTTTCAATCAGTTTCTCCCTGCCCGCCCCTGCGGGCACTTACTCAATATTTGAAAGGCACTCCAAAACCGTTCCTTTACCACAGACTCTCATTGGCAAGTTTTTTGGATACCTGATTGGCCAGGATGACCAGCGCCATATTAATCACGGAATTAAACAAACCTACCGCTGTTGAATAGCTGTAATTGTTCTGAACCAGACCAACCCTGTATACATAGGTATTGATAACATCCGAAGCGCTCATATTCAGATCGTTCTGCAGCAGAAAGACCTTTTCAAATCCCACATTCATCAAAGATCCCATCTGTAAAATAAAAAGCATAATAATAGTGGATTTAATGCTGGGAAGATCAATATGTATGATTCTCTGCACTTTTGTGGCGCCGTCCATAATCGCCGCCTCATGCAGGGCAGGGTCAACGCCCGACAAAGCCGATATATAAATAATAGAGCTGTACCCCATACTTTGCCATACCCCGCTCCACACATATATGCTTTTAAAATACTGTGGCTTGCTCAGAAAATCCTGCGATTTTCCCCCCAGCGCCATAATCATCTGATTCAGGATCCCCGTATCCTTATCCATGAAAATAGCGATCATACCGCAGATAACCACTGTGGATATGAAATAAGGCGCATAGGAAACCATTTGAAGTGTTTTTTTCAGATGCTTCAGCCTCAGATAGTTCAAAAGCAATGCGAAAATAATCGGAATGGGAAAACCTATCACCAGGGAATAGAGGCTGATTCCAATTGTATTTTTCAACAGCAGTCCAAAATTGTAGCTTCCAAAAAACCGTTCAAAATATTTCAGTCCCACCCATGGACTTCCAAATATGCCCAGCTTCACTTTAAAGTCCTTAAATGCCAGAATTACCCCGCTCATAGGGGTATAGGCAAAAATGATAAAAAACAGGAGCACCGGAAGAATCATCAGGTACAGAATCCAGTTTTTTCTGACATCCTCAGCCAGCCTCAGATGCAGAGGCTTTACCAGCTGGCTGCGCTTTTCCTTTTTTATTTTCACGCCTGCGACAGGTAATTTATTCACGTTTCGCATCCCCTTCCATGCACTTCAATTCCGTAGGAATAAAAGGAAGACCCTGCAAAGCGATCTTCCTTTTATTTATCAGGTTAACTATTTGCCTTCTGCCGCATTAAATGCATTTTTATAAATTTCAAACAGCTCAGATGCACCCATTGTATTCATAGTGGAAACATAATTGTCCCAGCTCTCATCCAGGTCAAGCGCTCCTGTAATAACCTGTGCGCCATACTGGTTAATGTAGCTGTCAAGATCTGCCTTCAGGGATGCAATTGTCTCCGTTTCTTCTGCACTGTAGGTCATGGCAGGAAGCGTAACCTCACCGTAATCCAGCATCTTGGAACGCTGTGTAATCAGATAGGATTCGTCGGGATCCGTGATTCCTGTAAACCAGTAATCAGGCTGGATGCCGGGGAATGCGGTCTGGTATTTCAAAGTTCCCTTTTCACGTACCGTTGCAATATCATCGCCGATAGGGCCGCCGATATTCCAGGACCAGGTTCCGTCGTCATTATTTACATAGGAATTTCCTTCCACACCTAACCAATACAGCATGCCGCCCTCCTGGGTAAAGAGCTGATCCGCCCAGGCAACCAGAGTTGCAGGATCCTCACATGCGTCGGTAATCATCATACTGCCATGCATAATACCTGTGGACTGGGGATAAACCTGTCCTTCAAAAGGAGTAAGCGTCTGATATTCCTCATCCTGATCACGGCCTGCGAACTGGAAGGAAGCAAGCGCGCTGAAACAGCCTAACACATCACCTGAGCTTCCCATTGCTGCAATCTGGTCATAATTCTGGGTAAAGCTGGCAGGATCAAGAAGTCCTTCGTTATACAGCTTCGTAAAATATCTTAAAAATTCTTTATATCCTTCATCGATAGGGATATATACAAGATTTCCATCCTGGTTTGCACACCATGTTTCGGAATCCAGATTATATCCGAAATAAGGAAGGTAATTCTTCAGATAAGACATCCCATCCGGTACGGAAAGAGGAATTTCATCACCGGGATCGCCGTTTCCATTGGCATCCTGTTCCTTAAATGCGGTAAGGACATCATGGAATTCATCCAGATTCTTAGGTTCGGATAATCCCAGATTATCCAGCCACTGATAATTCAGCCAGATATGGAACCCGGCCTCAAGCTCCGCTCCCGTGTTCAGCGCGGGAATTTCATATACATGTCCGTCCGGCGCCGTTATGTAAGGCCACAGCTCTCTTTCATCCAGCAGGCTCGTCAGAGTGGGCGCATAGGTTCTTATATAATCCTCCAGGGGAACGAATACTCCTTCCGCCCCGTACTTATCAATGTCATTTTTTGACAGACTGGAAAAAATGAAAACGTCTGGATAATCTCCTGCGGAAAGAATCAGTCCTTCTTTTTCCGCTGCATCCTCCTGAGGAACACTGTTTACCTCAAAGGTAATGTTGCTCTGTTCGTTCAGATACTTAAAGGCGTCCACCTCATCCATGGGTGTATCTCCATTAATAACACACAGCATGGAAAAATTCTTCGTTTCAGCAAGCGGGAATGTTATCTGATCCGTTTCCCCTGCTGTTGTCTCTTCGTCCCCGGATGCTGCCGGTGCCGTTGATTCTGCCGCCGCAGAGGATGCTGCCGGTTCCGCAGTTTCCTGTGCGCTCTTGCCGCAGCCGGATGCCAAAGATGCCATCATCGCAGCGGTAAGCAATACTGCCAACATTTTTTTCTTCATAGCCCTGTTTCCTCCTATACATTTGCTTGTTTGCAAGTTTGTGTTTGCAAAGTTCATTATAGGAATACTTTTATATACAAACAAGAACATTAACCTTTTCTTCCTGCATATTATTGTGCGGGCCGCAAAGCCTGTAAATACGGGGTTTCCAGGATTATAAGAGTGCTGAGCGTACAATATTTCAGTCTATGTATAAGAATATTGCACCCTGGCGGCGGAGAATGGACGCAGTCATCATCTTTACAACGTGTGCCCACCGGGCACACAAATAATATAAGCCGCGGCATTTTGCGCCGCGGCTTAATAATAAACAGATCAGATTTTTATTTTTTTAATTTCTTCTGCATAATACTGAACCAGTTCAAACTTGGTTCCGGGCATCAGCCTGTGGTCCGGGCAGGGGATAAAACCGCCCAGGCTGGCCAGTCGCTTCATTCTTTCGATCTCGGCATCCACCGCCGCTTTATCCTTGCGCAGCGCTGTTTTATCCATTCCCCCTACGCCAAGCATACCATTTCCGAACTTATTACGTGCCTTTTCAAACTGGTCTCCCCAAACGCCCACTTCAATGGGAAACATTGTGTTAACACCATTTTCAAACCAGGTAGGAAGCAGGCTCTCCACCACGCCGTCACAGTCCAGGGAAATAATATCAATTCCGTATTTATGGCAGAGATCCGTCCTCTTTTTATAATGCTTTGCGCAAAGCTCCTGAAAAAGTACCGGGGAAAGAAGAGGACCGTTTTTAAAGCAGATATCCTCCCAAAAATGGGCATAATCGAATTTTGCACCTGTTTCCAGGACAGCCTCCACACATTTATACTGCATTTCCGCATAGGTATCCACAATATCTGCAAACAGTTCTTCATCCTCATCATAAATAAGGTAGCTCATGCCCACAACGGAGGTCATATTGCGGATATCTCCCAGCACGCTTCCGATTGAAAGCCCCACCGGCCTGTCCTGCAGCCTTGTCTCATTAAAATGCTTGTAAAACTCAAAATCAATACGCTCAGGCATATACTGCATTTTGGGCTTATAAAGCGTTTCAAAGGCCTCCCTGTCCTTCAGCTGGTAATCATCCTCTGAAGGAATGGAAGCGATGCCCGGCTTAATCCGTTCAATCAGCCCGACACTGTTCTGAACCCGCTGTGAGCCGTCCGGAAGCTCCTCCAATACTTTAAATTCAAATTCCGGATAAAGCCCCTTCTGCATTCCCACCTGGGTTGACCAGTTGAAATCCCAGCCGATCAGCTTATCCAGCTCCCTGTCCTTTTCACTTCCGTCATAGTTGTGTTCAGCCAGTTCTTTGGGAATTTTTTTCTGATCCGCCCACTCCGCAAGCAGTTCCTCCCAATACCCGAAATGCACGGCAGGCATACGATCCGCCGGCTTGTAGTGCAAAATGTTCATGGCGCGTTCTCTGTTTGTCATTGTTCCCCTCCGCTTATCTGCCAGTTTCAATTATACTTTAGTAAATTTAATAAGCTGTTTTCGCCCTTAAGTATCTGTTTACTTATCATTCTTGGAATCAGTAAAAATTGTATCCGCTTTTTCACATACCGAATTTAGATCCTCTAAATCTTCTGCCGACTCCAATGCATCAACAGCATCCTGAAGTTTATCTTTCTGTTCAGATATAATGTCTTTATAAATTAATGAGGCTATTTGCACAGAATCAGAATCCCTGTCCTTTGTAATCGTTTCCAAAAGTGCCTCCTGTGCATGGCACACACAGGTTACCTCCCATATCTTATTCACAGCTTCATTAAATGCAAGCTCACTGTCCGTAGGCCTTTTTCCCAAATCAAGCTTAAAAGAAATATCAGTCAGCCTGCCTGCTATTTCATTCATTTTAACATCGGGATTGTCTGCAATGAACTCAGCGACCTCTTCCTTAACGGCCTCTGCATTCATATCCTCCAGATACTGCATGCCCTGCGCATATATCTTTTTTGACACACCCTCTATAGGAGACTTCCTTGCATTTATATTAATGACCATAATTACTGTAACAACCAAAACCAACGCCACACAGCCGCATATTATGCCAATCAGCCCCTGTTTTTTTAAAGCTTCTGTTTTCGTTCCGCAGTTGGGACAAAATTTTGTACCGGCGGGAAGCGAATTTCCGCATTTCCGACATTTCAGAGCCTCCGCCGAAATACCCTGATTGGCTGAATCCTCTGCTTTCAAAGGCTTTTCAGCTTCAACCTTTGTACCGCAATGAATACAAAAAACGGATTTATCATCAATCTGTGCACCGCATTTTTTACAAATCATATGTACATTCCCTCCATTAATATCCTCCGGATATACGCCCACACTTCTTCAATTGTCAGTATTCCGTTACTAATCTTCCAAAGGTTACTTTTGTAGTATACGTATAAGTAAAATTTATGGAAGTATTATTATCGATTTCCTTATATTTAAGATTAATACCGTTTTCAGTAACTGTTATTGTAGTATAATCATCAATTGCTATAGAGGAACCAAATTCGGAAGGACTAACTTTTTTATTAAAGGTAATTTATCTATGTAAATTATATTCTAATCCAATCTGTATTGTAGACCAATTGCTAAAGGTGACAATTGCTCCGTTACCGCAAATATTAATTGAGCCATCATCATTTAATATACATCGTATATCCAGATGATAATCCCCTTTCTCAATATCAATGGTCCAAGATCCTCCATCATAATAATAATTTCTCGCTTTGCAGTTTGTTTCAGCCAAACCAGAGGTTGAACTCCAGGAGCCGCATATATCGACCCATTTCTTATTATTCTCCAGCTTATTCACTAAATCCTGCACGCTAACCCCATTATAAGAATAATTTTCGGGAAGTTTATCCAGAATTTTTCCTGCGTGATGAAGGTTTCCTGCATCCATTTCGGTCTTTGCATTAAGAAATACGCAGGCATTAGACATATCAGCAGAATCCTGATAATCTGATATCTCAGCAAACAGCCCGGCGGCTTGTTCATATTCTTTTTCTTCCATAAGCGACTTGGCATTTCCATAAACAGCTTCAATATATCGCTCATCTGCATCTAGTAACGAACCAGATTTCTTAAAAAACGCTGCCGCTTCAGCATATTTCTTGTCTTCTAAACTAATCATCCCCTGCGCATATTGGGCATATGTATCTTCTTTCCCTCCTTTTATATACGCAAATACCGTCATGGCTGTTTCATAATCCTTATTTTTGACAAATTCACGCCCAATTTCCAGGATTTTTTCATTGGAATCCTCATACCCTCTTGCCGCTTTATACCCTTCAGCAGCAAGCAGGCTTTCCCCGGCTTCCAGATAAACGCCGGCTCTTGCGTAATTACATTTCCGTATCATTTCCGCAGAATCGTTGTATCCCTCCGCGTTCCCAAACTCTTCCATTGCCTCATCGTACTGTGCATTATCGTACAGCTTTACTCCATTTGCATAATGATTGGCAATCGTCGCTTCCGCCAGTTTTTCCTCGGAATCCTCATAATCACCGGCCGCCGAATAATATTTCATTGCCCTCTCGTAATTACCATTGGCAAATGCAGCTTCCGCTTTCTTGTATTTTGACGAAGGCGTGGAGTTTACGGCAACAGCCACCGCAACTATTACTATAACACAAACAATTCCTGCAATTATAATAAGAGCCTTACGTGAAACCTTTTTCCCGGATTCTCTTGTGGAGACCTCAGCTTCCTTGCCCTCTTTTATACGGTATCCACATTCGGAACAGAAGGTACTTTCCTCTGATATTTCCTTATTACATTTTGGGCATATCATAAATCTGTTCCCGCCTCCTTGCTTTCATTCCCCTCATCACTCTCATTTGCTTCTGTTGCCCCTTCCACAAAAATATGTGAAAGAATACTTTGAACTTCCGAGCTTTTACTGCTGAAGTTTTTCGAACTGTTTTCTTCCTTTGACTTAAAATTAGCCACAGAGAAGTTGCCCTCTACCAGAAAATCATATCTGTCGCAATATGCGAAGTAATAATCTTCAATTGCCGCCTTCAGCTCCTGAACCTCTTCTTCCTCACAACCAATGTCCTGAAGCTCCGTGTATATTTTATCTATATCTCTTTTCCGCTCTTTTTCAGTAGTGATTTCAGAAGCGCATAATCCTTGCACATACTCGGTAAAAAAATCAGGTCCCAACAATCCTGTATTAAGATCTGTGGAAGTATCATACATTGTACTGAGCAAATTGAAATTGTTCTTAGTCCCATTGATCGCATCATTTAACTCAATGGCTTTCTGCTCATATATCTTTATAAGCTCCTTACGTGCCTCTTCTGCCGCACGTTCCTCTGCTAATCTCTGCTCATATGCCGCCTTCTCAACAGCTTTTTGGTGGGCCACCAGGCCAATTCCTGCTCCAACGCATACTACAACCGCCAATACTATTATGCCGATTATCAGCTTCTTATTGCCCTTAGGCGCAGCTTTTTTCTCCAAACTGCATCCACATTTCAGACAAAATTTAGCATCCTTTTCCAACTCTGCTCCACATTGGGGGCACTTTTTCTTTTCAGATGCCTCTTCCAGATTTTTCCCGCAATTCGGGCAGAACTTTGCCCCTTCCTCCACTTCCGCTCCACAAAATTTACAATTCATTGACTCTTTCTCCCCTCTTTTGCTATTCCGCCGGTAGCCACAGCCTCTCAAATCGATTCCCACAGTCTTCTGATTCACAGGTAATTTCCTGTAAATAAAAAAGCGCCACATAATCAGTAGCGTAAGAAGGTTTGCGGCTGGTTGTATTTTACAGGCACTATAGGTTTTCATCGCAATCTTTCGATCACTTTTTTACTATTTATGTGTATAATCTATCACTTTAGTCGAATAATGTCAATTCACACAGAATATCCAAAATAATCCATGCAGAATATCTTGTAACAGTTCAGCCTTTGGCAAAACTGCTACCAAAACTCCCCTAAAGGTAAACCACAAATTATGAGAATTGATAATACAATTACTACTAAAAAATCGCTTGCTCCAATTATCGCTCATTCTTTAACCTCCATAAATTGCTGATTTAACAGCCTAATATTGGGCAAAGCTGGCTTATGTCGTTTATCGAAAAAGTCTGACCGTACTCATTCCCGGACTTCTTTCTGTCAACCAATGCGGTCTTAATTCCAAGTTGAGATGGAGCGATAATATCCTCTTCACAGGAATCACCGACATAGAGCACTTCCTACGGAGAATAGCCGCACTCGTTCAGGATTGTTAGATAGAATTTCGGATTTGGTTTATATACCATTAAGCCCTCCGAAGTGTAGATTTTTCCGAAAACAAGCCCGTTATAATCAAAATTTTGAAGAAGTGGTTCTGTGTCAGTATTTGAGGCAATGATAACCTCATATTCTTTTGATAATCTGTTAATCGCTTCGGGCACCTCTGGATAAACAGTGCGGTTATAAAGGCTCTCCAACATAATTTTGACATCTTCCTTATAATCCCCTGCTATTCCATAAACTGAATACAACTCTGCCAAGTCTTTCATAAAAATTTCTATCTCGGTCAAAAAGAGAGTTTGGCGCATCCTTTTTTTGTGCAGTTGCTTCCATTCAGCATAGAATGCTTCAGGTTCAATTTCAGAATGTTTTCTCGATAGAATGCTTTTCACAGCATTAATCGATCCCATTCCCGTAGAAATCAGCGTTCCATAAACATCAAATAAAACAGCCTTCATTTTCATGTCCTCATCTATTTTCATCAAATCCCGATAGATTTAACCCACACTAATTTATGGTCATTTTCTTTCGCTATTTTCCAGACCGCCGCCAATAAGGAAACAGCCCAATAAGATTAACGTTTTGATTATACCACTCATACCTTCTATTTCACATCATAAAATATAGGGCATATCAATCGCCACACCCCACAATATCCATAACCGCCGTATGTGCAAGATCTAATACCGTCCCTTTATCGTCCTTAAATAATCCGCTGAATAGGGCTTGTCTTTCTCGTCCCGGTACGCCATCAATTCATTCTGCCACGCAATCACTGTGCCGGAGACAGACAGCTATATCGGGCTTATGCACACGCTTTTCGCTTTATAAGATATGAACGGGCTGAAAATCGGAGAGATTGACGGGAAATCTGCCTGCGACTTGACAAGTCCGACTATTCCACTTATACGTCCATATTCGATATGTTCCACGCATGGCAGGATCAAGCCGCCAAACTGGAACAGGGCGAGATTACCAAAGAGGAAAACGACCAGTGGCGGTACAAGTACCCGGAACTGGACACATCAGGGCATTGGGCGAAAGTTCCCTCACAGGCGGTCAGTGATATGCTTATGGAAAAATTACAGAAAGTCGAGAAAGAAGAAAAGGAAAAATAGAAAAAGAAGAAAGCATAAAAAAGACCTTGCCGATATTCAGTTTCCATATCTGAAAATCAGCAAGGTCTTCTTATACCATTTGATGAAATTATTCAGTGCGTGATGTCGTGAATGTTGCCAAATCGTTGCCAACTCTTAAACAAATTTACTTGAAATCCGCATAAACACCAGGCTTTTATAACCCATTTCATCATTCGAATTCAATCGTCGCCGGCGGCTTCCCCGTACAATCATAAAGCACCCGGTTCACATTCTTCACCTCATTCACAATCCTGCTGCTCACCCTCCCAATCAGCTCCCAGGGAAGCTCGGCGAATTCCGCGGTCATGAAATCGGTAGTGGTCACGGCGCGCAGAGCGACTGCATAATCATAAGTGCGCTCATCCCCCATAACCCCAACGGAGCGCATATTGGTAAGCGCTGCGAAGTACTGGTCCGGCTTATTGGGAATATCAGCCTTTGCAATCTCTTCCCGGTAAATCGCATCCGCATCCTGCAGCATCCGAACCTTATCCTCCGTCACCTCTCCGATAATCCGGATAGCAAGTCCCGGGCCGGGGAAGGGCTGACGGCTGATCAGCTTTTCAGGAATGCCAAGCTCACGGCCGGCCGCACGCACCTCATCCTTAAAGAGCAGACGGAGCGGCTCCACGATTTCCTTGAAATCCACATAATCCGGCAGGCCGCCCACATTATGGTGGCTCTTGATCACGGCGGATTTGCCCAGGCCGCTTTCAATCACATCCGGATAAATGGTTCCCTGTACCAGGAAATCCACAGCGCCGATTTTCTGCGCCTCTTCTTCAAACACGCGGATGAATTCCTCGCCGATTATCTTTCTTTTATCTTCCGGCTCCACAGCGCCGGCAAGCTTTTCATAAAAACGCTTCTGCGCGTTCACACGGATAAAATTCAAATCATAAGGGCCATTGGGTCCGAATACCTCTTCCACCTCGTCCCCTTCATTTTTGCGAAGCAGGCCGTGATCCACAAAAACACAGGTAAGCTGTTTCCCCACAGCTTTTGACAGCAACACGGCAGCCACGGAGGAATCCACGCCGCCGGAAAGTGCGCACAGCACCTTGCCGTTTCCGATCCTTTCACGCAGCGCCTGAATGCTTGTCTCCACAAAGGAGTCCATCTTCCAGTCTCCCGCGCAGCCACAGATATCAAACAGGAAATTCGCCAGCATTTTCTTTCCTTCCTGGGTATGCATTACCTCAGGATGGAACTGCACACAATACAGGCCTTTTTCCACGTTCTCAGCTGCTGCCACAGGGCAGACCGGCGTGAAGGCCTTTATTTCAAATCCGGGGGCTGGCTGGGATATATAATCTGTATGGCTCATCCAGCAGACGGAAGTCCCGGAAACGTTGGTGAACATTTTTCCAGTGGTGTCAAAATGTACCTCCGTCTTGCCATATTCCCGCACAGGCGCTGTGGAAACCTTGCCGCCAAGCAGGTGGTTCATCAGCTGCGCGCCGTAGCAGATGCCCAGCACCGGAATTCCCAGTTCAAAAATACCTTTATCACAGGAAGGAGAATCGTCGCCATATACACTGTTGGGGCCGCCCGTAAAAATAATGCCTTTGGGATTCATTTTCCGGATTTCCTCAAGACTCATCGTATGGGGGTGAACCTCGCAGTACACATTGCATTCCCTGACTCTTCTGGCAATCAGCTGATTGTACTGCCCGCCGAAGTCCAGGACAATAACCATTTCTCTTTCCATTTTTTCCTCCATTCTGCCGCAGGGCGGCACGACCGCATATTACGGGTAAAATCACAGGCAACTTTTTTCAGTAAATATTGTATCCATTAAAAATACATTTCATTATAAAATAATCCCTGCCTGTTTGTCAAAACCTTTTCTTTCCGAATTTGTCCGTATTTTTCCGGTTTTATTGCTGATTTTCCACAATCCGGCCATGGAAGAGTCTGCTTTGGGCCCCTGTATCCTGCTGCATCTGGCATTTTCCACCTAGCATTTCTCACCTGGCATTTCCACCTGTAGTATTCCTACTGCTCCCGCTGCCTGTGCATCGCCATTTCCCATTTATGTCCTCTGTACCTGCATGTGTAGCAGATCGCACGGAAAATCCAGTCCACCACCATAGCCGCCCAGACGCCCAGAAGTCCCAGATTGAACTCATAAGTAAACAGGTAGGAGGCGCCTACGCGGAACACCCACATAGAGAGGATAGCGACTGCCATGGTCCAGATGACATCCCCAGCAGAACGCAATGTATTTGGCAGAGTAAAGGACGGCACCCAGAAAAGAATTACCATAATATTATGGAAGCGCACCACCTCTATGGCCATCTTTGCAGCTTCAGGCCCCAGGTTGTACATTTTAATCAGCAGCGGCATTCCGAAAAACATCAGAACTGAAATCACAGCAGTGATGCCGATGGCTATCTTCATCAGTTTTTTCGTATAATATCTTGCCTGTTTGTATTCGCCCGCACCCACGCACACGGCGGAAACCGAAACCAGCGCAAGGTTGATTGCGCCGCCTGCAAGGATATTCCAGGAGGCCAGTGTATTTGACACGGCATTTGCCGCGATGGCTGAGGTCCCCATTGTGGCCACAACGCTCAGCACCAGAATTTTGCCCAGCTGAAACATGCTGTTTTCCATACCGTTGGGTATTGCAATGTAGAGTATCTTCTTAATTAAATCCCCGTTAAAACGGAATCTGACCTGTCCGCAGAAATTGATCTCCCGCTTCGGATTAAACATCATGCAGAAAATTACGATAGCCCCCACGAAACGGGACACCGTGGTGGGAATCGCAGCTCCCGCAACACCCCATTTCAGTCCGAAAATACATATCGCATTGCCGGTGATGTTGATCGCGTTGATAAGCAGGGAAATCCACATGGTAACCTTGGCGTTATTCATGGAGCGGAATATTGCCGCGCAGGAATTATAAATCGCCAGCCCGGAAAAAGAAAGCGCCGTAATAATAAGGTAGGTTTTGGCAGACTGCATAACCTCCGGCTCGATTTTGCCGAACATCAGGCGCAGCAGCTTGTCATGAAAACCGATAAAAATAATGGATATGGCCAGCGCCAGCGTGGTGGCGAACATGATGATCTGCCAGGCCGCCTTGCTCGCCTCTTCCGGATGCTTCTGCCCCAGAAAATGTCCGGCCACCACCGCGCCGCCTGTAGCAAGCGCTGAAAAAACATTAATCAGCAGGATGTTCACCGTATCCACCAGGGATACCCCTGATACGGCCGCCTCCCCGACAACGGATATCATGATGGTGTCCGCCATGCCGACAGCTATTGCCAGCGTCTGTTCGATGACCAGGGGGATGATCAGTTTTTTCAGGTCCTTGTTTGAATATAACATTTGAGTTTTCCTGCCCTTATATTTTTCTTTTGTACTCTGCATAATTTTTAGCTTTTCAGTTTCTTTACAATCAGCTTATCTTTACACAGTAATTACTTATTTATTTTATTCCGTTTTGTGACTGATGTAAATACTTTTCTCTGGTCGCAAGACCGCCCCTGATGTGGCGCTCCGACTTATTTACATCTAATACTTTCCTGGCTTCCTTGGCTAATACAGGATTAATCTGAGACAGGCGTTCCGTAACATCCTTATGTACGGTTGACTTGCTGATGCCGAACTGTTTTGCAGTCTGTCGTACAGTGGCATTGTAGTCAATAATATAGTTGGCAATATCGATTGCTCGCTCCTCGATATAATCTTTCACGGAATTCCCCCGGAAAACTTGTTTTTACAATGTATGCGGGGATAGAAACCTGTATGTCAACTTTTCCGGGGATAAAATCAAAACTGTTTTCCGTTCACTGTCTGTCCCATTCTTCGAATGCACCTTCCCACGTTTTCTTCCCGAAGGGCCGCACAGTATCTCCTGTGCGTTCTGCGTATTCCGAAGCATATTTCAGGAAAAAATATAAATGTTCTCTTCTTGAACGAAGCTCCTTTATGCTGATTTTGCTCCAAACCGGAACCCTTTCAAACTGCTTCGTCCCACCCCCGCCAGACTCTCTTCACTCTAAAAACCCCCTGCATCCGCCGCCGGATAAATTCCGGCGTCCCGCAGATGCAGAGGGTTTTCTTTTTATTATGTCATCCTAAACTGCCTCTATTTTCCATTACCCTTCATAAATAACGAAAACCTGCAGTTAATGGAGCAGTCTTGCAATAGCCCCTTCCACGATGCCCCACAGCGAGAAGTCCTGGCCGCCGTAAACGAGCATCCAGTTGTTGATGGTATTTCCGAAGAAATAGGAACCGAAGCCTACCAGGAATACCATAATAATGCCGCTGAGAGCCGCGCCTACAATACAGCCCCTGATACCGCCGGTGGCGTTGCCGATGATGGACGCGCAGCCGATTTCAAAGAAGCAGGTAAAGGTCAGCGGAATGATAACCGTAGGGAACATTCCTGCGGTGAGGATGATTGTAATTGTTGATGTAATCATGGCTACGATGAAGCCGATAATCAGCGCATTGGGTGCACAGTTGAAAATAACAGGGCAGTCCAGCGCCGGGATAGCTCCCGGAACCACCTTTTCTGCAATTCCCTTGAAGGCGGGAACGATTTCCGCAATCAGCATACGGACGCCGAGAAGCATGATGGTAACGCCCACGCCGAAGTAAATCGCCTTTGTGAAAATAAAGGTGAATATACCGGTCTTTCCGCCTGCATAGCCCCAGACTTCACCGGGAACCAGGCCGTTTGCTTTCAAAATAAAGAACATTGCAATGTATGTAATACAGATAACGATAGATCCTGTAATGGATACCTCACGCAGGAAGCCAAGACTCTTGGGGAACTTGATATCCTCCGTGGATTTCTCCTTGTTGCCGATGACCTTGCCCAGATAACCGGAAATCAGGGAAAGCACGGTGGTGGGGTGTCCGATGGTGAAGCTGTCGTCCCCGGTCACTTCCTTAACCAGCGGACGCATCAGGTTCGGGGATATTACCATATAAGCTGCCGTAAAAATGGTGGCCAGACCGATCAGCTTGCCGCCTGTCAGCCCTGCGTCAACACCCGCAGCAATAAATACATAGGGGAACCAATACAGCATATGTCCTGTCAGGAATACGGATTTCCATTTTGTAAAGCGGGCAAACAACAGGTTAAATGCGAATGCAATCAGCATTACGATACCGATCTGTGTGCCGTACACGGACATATCAATGTCTGGCTTGCCGTTGGCTGCAGGCATCATGGTATTAAAAGCCGCCGCCAGGCCGTCAATGGAATTGCCTGTGATAATCCCGGTGCCCTGGGACAGAACGAAGAAGCCGATTGCGGTCATCATCGTGCCGCGGACCACCTCGCTGAACTGCTTCTTTTGCAGCAAAAGACCAATCATAGCGATTAATGCCAGGAAAATAGCACCCTGACCGAAGATCTCATTAATGATAAAATTCAATACAACCATAAATCCCTCTCCCTCCTATGAAACACTATTTTTCCAAACTTTCAAAGTATTCCAGCGTTTTCTGCGTTACTTCCTTCTTATTTACGAAGCTGCCGATCGTCACTACCGGAACCTTACTGCGTTCCTGGACACGTCCGGCAAGCTCCTCCGATGTAAAAATCACGTCGCAGGGCGTTGAAGTGCATGTGCCGACATCTCCGCAGAATACCTCCGCATCCAGCTTATTTTCCTTCAGGATTTCTTCAATTTTCATTTTCAGGAAAAGGGAAGAACCGCATCCGAAGCCGCACACTGTCTGAATTCTTACTGTGCCCATCCATTTTACCTCCTTCTCTTTAATCTCTGCCTGATTCAGGCAGGCATTTCCTTTCCGGCCATTATCCGGACCACCTCTTCCACACTGTCCGCTTTGGCAATCATATCGATCCGCTCCTCCGCAAGCAGTGTTTCAGCGACCCTGGACAGAGTGTCCAGATGTGAGGTACTGTCCGTACATCCCAGGCACAGGAGCACGGACACCGGGTCATTGGGTGAGCCAAACTCAACCGGAGTATCCAGTGTAATCAACGCCATGTCGCTTTTTACCACATCTTCACACGGTGCTGCATGGGCCAGCGCAAAGCCGGGCATTATCACGATATAAGGCCCCAGCTCCTTTACAGACTGAATCATCTTTTCCACATAAGCGGGCCTGATGCTTCCTTCCTCCACCAGAACCGCCCCTGCCTTACGCACAGCCTCCTCCCAGTCAGCCGCTTTTTCTTTGATTCGTATATGACTCTCATTGAGTATTTTATCCAAAGACACGACCTCCTTTTATCATTTTTTGTGCATTTAGCATAACATTTCTCAGGGTCAATGCCTAGTTCATTTTCTTTCACATTCTTTGGAAACAACCTTGCCTTTCCTCTCCCCTTCCCCGCCCTTATAATGAAATTATATTGGAATTTTATGTTTGGATACCTGAAATTTATATACTCCCTGGCCCGGCCGAAAGGCGGAGCCGTAAAACAGACAGCGCGGCAGACTGTGAGAAGAGGCAGGGGAATACATAAATTTCAGGTGTACAGGCATACAATACGGAAAGGGGGATAATGCATGAACAGGCAGACAAGCAAGCTGCTTACCATACTTCTTAATTCGCCCGGCCAGTATTTTCATTATGAAGAGCTGGCGGCGCGTTTTCATGTCAGTACCCGCTCGATCCGTAATTATGTCCAATCCATCCTAGAATTTCTGGAGGATCAGAACCTGCAGCCCGTTCTGTCGGTTTCCGAAGGGGGAATTGCATTTACCGGAGGAGCCGAGGAAAGCAGCCTCCTGCTGCAGGCCGCTGTGGATAATGATTTTTACCTGTACCGGCTCTCTCCGGAGGAACGCAGCCATATCATCCTGCTGACTTTGCTTATCAGTGATGATTTCTGCAATATTTTTGAGCTGTCGGAAAAATTCAATGTCAGCCGCACCACCATCTTAAAAGATATGGAGCAGGTGAAGGTTTTTCTGTCCCGCTACAACATCAGCTTCGATCCGGCCATGAACAGAGGTTATCTGCTCCGGCCCACGGAACGGCAGCGCAGGGACATGATCATGCGGATAATCCAGTCGGCCATGGGCGCGGTTTTTTCCCTGCACAGGGAAGTGAATATATATGAACGCTTCCTATATGATGAGTGGGATCTGGAAAACTATTTTCCGTTCCTCAAACAGCTCCTTCTGGATGTGGAGCAGCAGTATGAGCTGGATGTATCCGATGCGTGTTTCGAAGAGCTGCTGCTCATGCTCTCCATCATTACCGTCCGTCTGGAAAGAGGCGCCTGCATCAGGGAAAGCACGCTGGAGGAAAAAACCTTTCAGAATCTTCTTGTTTACGAGCTTGCCGGGAATATCCTGGAGGTGCTGGGCCGTCGTTATCACCTGGCCGTGAGCGAGGCTGAGATCCAGTATCTGGCCTCCAAGCTGTATTATTGCCGTTTTTACAGCCGGGCGCCCATAGAAAACGCCCAGGACGTAAAGCTGCACATGGCGCTGACCAGCTTCCTTATGAAAATAAGCGGTGAAATGGATATCCCGCTGTATGAGGACAATAAAATCGTCAACCAGCTGGAAAGCCATCTGCGCGATATTGACAAGGCGCATGCCGAGGGCGTTCCCCTGGAAAATGATTATACGGAGCAGATGATTTCGGAATATCCGGAATATTTTCAGCTGATCTGCCATCATCTTCCCACGCTGGAGGCCACCACCGGTTATACCTACACCAGGGACGACATCGCGGTAATCCTCATCTACCTTGTAGTAGCCGTGGAACGGCATTTTAAAAATGACATCCTGCCCAAGGTGATCGTGGTATGCCACACGGGCATCGGCACAGCCAATTTTCTTGCAGAGCGGCTGAGCACCAATTTCAATATCAGAATCATGGCGGTTACCTCCAACCACAAGCTGCCGGATATCATGAAAAACTACGATTTTGATCTGATAATATCCACCATCACGCTGTCGGAGCCGGAGGAGCTGTGGGTCAAGGTTTCCCCCATGCTGGAGGACGAGGACATCCTGCGGCTGCAGAAGCTTTTCATGGATATTAAAAAGGATAAAAAAAGAATGAACGTACAGCCCCGGCCCCGTGAAAGCATGCCCGGCATCCGTTCCGTGCTCCGGGAGGAAAACATCCTGCTGGATACGCCCTGCGGCGACTGGAAGTCGGTAATACAGAGAGCCGCCGGCCCGCTCCTGATGAGCGGCAGCATCGATACCAGTTATATCGATGCCATGATACAGTCCTTTGAAACCAACGGTTCCTATTTTGTTTACTGCCCCGGCGTGGCGCTGGCTCATGCAGGCCCCGGGGACGGCGTGCATTTCTTCGGCCTGTCCCTGATCCGGCTGAAAAAACCGGTTCCCTTTGGCCACCGCCTGCACGATCCGGTCAGCTGGTGCATCTGCCTTGCCATCCAGGAAAAGGACGAAAGAATCCAGTACGTCCTGCGGCTGATGGATCTGCTGAGCAATCCCCGCATCCTCCGGGAAATGGACGGCATCCGGGACAGAAAGGAGCTGCTTGCATATCTTCTTGAAAAAGAAAGGGAGGAATCATATGAACAGTAAAAGCTTTGACTATCTTACACATGTGGAAGAGATTCTGGAACGGGTAAAAAATACCCAGTGGGAATCCATGGATGCCTGCGCAGGGAAGATGGCGGAGGCCATTGCCGGCGGCCATTCCGTCTTTGCCTTCGGCGCATCCCACGCCGGCATCCTGGCCCAGGAGCTGTTCTACCGTACCGGCGGGCTGGCGGTCCTCAACGCAATCCTGCCTTCGGAATTCATGCTTAACACCCGGCCCGTTACCCAGACAAGCACCATGGAAAAGTTGGACGGCTACCCAACTGCCATCCTGAAGCATACCCCCATTCATGAAGGCGATGTGCTTCTGCTCCATTCCGTTTCCGGACGGAACACGGCCGCCATCGAAATGGCAATAGAGGCCCGGAAAATGGGGGTAACCACCATTGCAATCACCAATATGGAATATACAAGCCAGGTGAGCAGCCGCCATAAAAGCGGTAAAAAGCTGTACGAGGTCTGCGACATTGTTATTGACAACTGCGGTGATTTTGAAGACTCCAGCATGCTGCTGCCCGGCATGAACCAGAAAATCGGCCCCACCTCCAGCGCGGTAGGCTGCACCATCGTCAATATGATCGTGATCCGCACCGTGGAGCACCTGCAGGAAATGGGCATTGAGCCGCCGATTTTCCACAGCGCCAACGTGGACGGCGGAGAAGAATTCAATAATGTTCTGTTTGAAAAGTATAAGGATCAGATTCATTATATGTAACCGTAACGGGCGCACAAAAATCCGGCGGAGGTTCTTCACCTTCCGCCGGATTTTTATGGCCACATGCCCGATTACTCCGCCTCTGTTTCTCCGGGCCCGTTCTTTCCAACCCTGTTTTCTCTCCCTATAATCCGCCGCATCGTCCGGATAAGGTCTTCCATCTGAAAAGGCTTCGCCAGATGGGCGTTCATCCCGCTTTCCAGGGATTTCTTCACATCCTCCTCAAAGGCATTGGCGCTCATCGCCACAATGGGAACCGTCCTGGCATCCGTTCTTCCGGATGCCCTTATCAGCTTCGCCGCCTCCAGACCGTCCATTACAGGCATTCGGATATCCATGAGGATCAAATCATAATATCCCTCGCTGCTCTCACAGAAACGATCTACGCCCTCCTGTCCGTTCAACGCTGTCTCTACCTGACATTTCTGCATTTCCAGGATCGTCCTTGCGATTTCCAGATTCAGCTCATTATCCTCCACAAGAAGGATTCTGGCTCCCTCTAACCCTGCCAGCGCCCCCTCGGTAAGCTTATCGTCTTCCTCCGCTGGCCTCCTGCCGACTGTCTGAAGCAGGGTAAAGGAAAAGTCGCTTCCTTTGTTTTCCTCGCTTTCCAATGCTATGTGGCCGCCCATCATCCGCACCAGACGGTCGCTGATGGCAAGCCCCAGCCCGGTTCCTCCATATTTCCGGGAGGTATCGTCGCTGGCCTGCTCAAAGGAACGGAAAATCCGCTGTCTGTTTTCACTGCTCACGCCAATTCCGTCATCCCTCACGGAAAAAGTGGTTTTTACCATTCCTTCCCCTGCCGGCTTCTGCACGGCCTTCAGCCTGATATGCCCTCCCCGGGGCGTAAATTTCACCGCATTTCCCAGAAGGTTAATCAGCACCTGGTTCAGGTGCAGGCTGTCGCCCGTCACCCATTCCTCTGAAATCACAAATTCCCGGGTAAATTCAATATTTTTTTCCATGGTCTGCGGTTCGATCAGATTATATACGCCCTCCAGCAGCTGCTTCATGCTGAAAATACCATTTTCCAGCTTCATCTTTCCGCTTTCTATCTTGGACATATCCAAAATGTCATTAATCAGGCTGAGCAGATACTGGGAAGAGCTGTCAATCTTGTGCAGGCAGTCCTCCACTTTCTGCGAATCCTGCTTTTCCTGTATGGCAATCCCTGTCATGCCGATAATCGCATTCATGGGAGTACGGATTTCATGAGACATCCGGGAAAGGAAATCGCTCTTCGCCCGACTTGCCAGATCATACCGCTCACGGTTGATATTGCTCTCGATGATTTTGGCTATTTCCAGAAGCTCTCCCCTTTCCGCCTCGCGCAGGTTCAGCTGTTCCGCATCCGCCGCATAGGTGATACAGCCCGTATATTTACCGCTGTCATACAACGGTACTGTCAGGCAGCTTGTGCGGGGAGGGATTACAAAGAAATCATTCTCCTTCTTACGTTCCGCGCTTCCTGCAAAAATACGGAAGCCACCGTTCAGGCTTGCGGCATACTCCTCATATTCCTCCTCTGTAAAATACTTTGCCCCGCCGCCTATCCTGTATTCCGGCCTGCTGTGCCACTGATAGGCCATATGTACCGTATAGAACTGCGCGTCCGCCTCAGATATCAAAATATCAGAAAGACCGTAATGGGTTCCCAGCTTCACCAGCAGGACGGACAGAATTCCTCTCACATCGCTGCTTTTGTCAAAAAAGTTAAAGACAAGAGGAACCATGGGAATCCCCCTCTGATAGGAAACACTGACTATTTCATCAATCTCAGGCTTCCTGCAGAGACTTTCAAGCTGTTCCCCGGACAGATCCTCATAGAATACCGATACACCGCTGCGGCTGTTTTTCGCATAGGCCAGCGCCCAGGCGGCCCTGTCCATAAGTGCTGACAGCTCTTCCTTTTTCCTGCGTACCGCCCCGCCGGAGGATATCTGGAGACAGAATCCCGCATCCGGATAAATACCGGCAATCCTCTCCCGCAAAGCCTGCAGGAAATCAGCCGCTTCAGCCTTTCTTGCGCCCTCCATCCAGATGAGTATCTCGTCGCCGCCCTCACGGACCGCCATCATCCTGATTCTGCCGTCTTCCGTAAATGTTTCCTTTATTTTTAATATGGAGCTTCCAATCTGTTCCAGGATGGCATCCCCGAATACAATGCCGTATCTTTCATCAAGCTCACGGAATCTGTCCATATCAAGCAGAAGCAGACAGCCTGCGGTATTCTCCTCCCACTGGGCCGAAATCATCTTTTCGCCTACGCTGCGGCGGTAGAGTCCGGTAACCGGATCTCTCCTGACCGTATCCAGCTCCATCAGCTCCTGTATCTTCTTTTCATGGATATTTTTTATGCTGCCGATGATTTTGGAACGTTCTCCATTGGCGTCACAGATAACCTTTCCGGTCATTTCCATCCAGGAATAATCCGTCGCCTCTTCACTCATCCTAGCTTCAAATACCAGATCGATCTCATTTTCGCTTTCCCGCAGCGCCTCCCTTACCATTTCCCGGTCGTCCTCATGAAGGCAGCATGTTTTCAGCTGTTCCAACGCATCCGAATCATAATGGCATTCCGTTACACCCTCCATTCCTTCTTTGTCGCCTACATTGTATACATTCATACAATCGCCGCGCACATCATAGGAATACAGGATATCCGTACTGCTCTGCAGCGCGATCCGGTAACGTTCCTTTTCCTCCATCAGGCTGTATTCCGCTTCCTGCTGCCTTACCATCAGCTCCTGAACCACATCAAACAGCTCATCAACCTCCGCAATATCGCTCATCTGGTAGCCGGTAAGCCGTTTCCCGCCGCTGTTTCTGATACACTTCACCAGTCCTCTGATAGGCTTTGTAAGATGGGAAACCATTATATAGATACTGACCATGCCGAACACAAGACCCACCAGTATCGCAATCAAAAGATTCCATACAATCTTATTCCCAATTCCGAACAGCTCCCGCTCTCCCTCCACGCCTGCCACCACCCAGACCTCGTCTGAAAACGGCGTATTGGTGTTGTAAAGATGAAGCCTGCTGACACCCGCATAGGCCTCCTTTCCACGTACGGAAAGACGGTACAGGGAATTATATCTGGTTGTTTCCGTCTCAAGCCTTTCCATTGTCAAAACCGCCGCCCCGGTCACCACCATAGGATCCAGGCTTCCGTCCTCCGCCAGCCCGGCCAGCATATAGCTGCCCTGGTTCTGGCTGTTCAGCTCTCTTACGGGAAGCATTTCCGCCAGATAATTCTCAGAAATTTCCACCCCCATCACACCGTAAACCGTTCCCTGGTACACCAAAGGAATCGAATAGGCAATCATATGATAGCTGTCGCTTTTCGTATTTCCCTCCAGGGTAAAGGGCCTGCTCCAGTAGGCCAGATTCCTGTAATCCGTATCAGGGTACAGCTTTGCCGCTTCATAAGGCTTGAAGAAAAAATCGTCACAGCTCAATTCCCCGCTTTTACCCAGATGGAAGCTGGTGGTCCAAAGCGTATCCAGGGGAATACCCTTTGCATGGGAAAAGCTGCTTGCCCCTCTTTCCAGCAGGACATCCGCATAATCAGCCGGATTTCCCGTAGGATCGGAATCCCTGAAATAAATGCCGTCGCAGGTACTTTCCTGCGTACCCACGCTGTCGTTTGCCAGAATGAGAAAGGATCCGGTAACCGTATTTTTTCTCATCATATAAAGCATGGTGTCCAGCATATTTTCCAGGAAATCCTTCTGGGCCTCTTCATTATTCAGGAAATCATGCACCGTTATTCTTCTTGTCGTAAGCTGCTGCTCCAGCGCATTCTTCGCCTTAGCTTCCTCCTCCTTCATCTCCGACCAACGCTGTACCATATCGTTTTCCAGAAGGATTTTCCGGTTTTCCACTGTCTGGTTCAGAATACCCACAGAATATTCTTTTAAAAGAAAGGGTGTGCCGCTGAAAAAGAAAGTTCCATAGGATATCATGGCCTGAACCATCATAACCAGTATCAGCGGTACCACAAACAAGCTGAAAATCGTTCTTTTTTTCATTCTCATTTACTTTCTACTGCTTCCTGCAGCTTACTCTGCAAACCTGCAAACCATTCTTCAAAAGCCTCATCAGAGATAAACTCCGATACTGCCTCGTCAGGATCAGCCCCCGCTGCCAGCTTCTCCTCCACAACAGCCCGGTCAGCAACGGCTTTGTCGGAAAGGTTATATTCCAGAACCTTTCTCGCCGCTGTGCCGCCCTGGAAGGCCTTGTTGGTATACATGGTGCTGCTCTTAACCGTATCAAAAGCAGCCACAAGCGTATCATATGTCTTCTCCGGTACCTCAAGTCCGCGTTCTTCAATAATTTTATCCAGCTCAGCCTTATCATTGGCCGCTTTTTTTACCGGAAGATAGCCGGAGGAACAGCCGAATTCAATGTTGTTCTCCGCCTGGGTAAACCACTTCAGGAATTCAGTACAGGCATATTCCTTCTTCTCATCCGTTTTGGTCACTACCATGCCCGCGCCCTGCTGCACCGCATAATTCTCACCGCCTTCGAATACGGGCGCCGGAAGGATTATGTATTCTATGGGGTAGGTTTCATCCTCCAGCTCCACCGCATCCGGGAAATACATGGCGGAGGTAGTGGAACCCGTATAGGAAATCAGCTCGCCTATTTTCACATCATCGGAACGGAACCTGCCGTAAGCGCTGAAGTATCCCTTCACATAGGGTATGTACCAGGTATCCCAGATACGCTTCATCACAGCTTTATCCACCTGAAGCGTCACCTGCTGGTTTTCCACCTTGAAAATCTCAGTCCCCAGCTGCATGGAACCGATAATAAACAGATTCGCCATCGCGTCCCTGCCGTAAAAAGCCTTGCCGTCATTGGGTATGTCCGGTGTCAGGCTGTCCGTCCAGTCATAATATTTCCCTGCCGTTTCCGCCAGCCCTTCCATGGTCGAAAGGGAGGACAGCTCCACGCCGGCGGCCTGTGAGAATTTATCCCAGTCCGTTTTATCCAGCATGAAGATTTCGCTGGATTTGGCCGTAGGAAAAATAAACAGCTGGCCGGCTTCCCCAATCCTGCCCTCTTCCACATAGGAGTCCACGTATTCACTCAGCTCCTCCTTACTAATATAGGGAGAAATATCGGCCAGATAGCCCATCTGCTGGATTTCATAGGCTGTATCCGCGTAACAGGAGAACATATCCGGCGCTTCCTCACTGCCCACTTCCTTCTTCAGCGCGGACATCACCACCTCTTCCAGCTGGTTCACGTCGCCCTTGCTGGCGCTTTTCACAAAAATGCCCTTTTCCAGTCCTACCGTATCGTTGAATTCCTTCACCAGCGCATCAAAAGCGGTCTGCTGCGCGCCGTTATAATAATGCCATGCCGTAACCGTAACCGGGTTATCCGGATCCAGCTTTCCATTCGCCTTCCCGCATCCGGCCAGCAGGGCCATCCCTGCCGCCGCCAGACAAAGCATTACCGGCAGCATCCTCTTTATTCCTCCTGCATGCCGCAGGCCTGCCTTTGAAACAATATTAGCCGGTAATTTGAATGGAGCTTTCAGACTTTCCCTTCCGAATATATTCATAGCGCCTTTTCCTCCCCATAAAATGTAATAAATACCTGTATCGTTTTATTATACATGATTCCTGTATACTTTGCACCCTTTCCCCGCTATTTTTCCGGATGAAAAAATGCTATACTATAACCGTCCGGACAACTGAATGGTTACGCTATACCATAGCCGTCCCGGCAGCAGCCTTGCGCACTGCCCGGATGCTTAAGGCTATTGATTACACGCCTGTCAGGCAGAAAGGTCGAAAATAATGAGTAAAAAGAAGGATAACGGCGTTCCGGGTCTGTGCAGAACCCGGTGGAGCCGCAGCATAAATCCTGCCGATACATGGAAGGAATATCCCCGTCCCGCTATAGTACGGGCATCTTATATTAATCTGAACGGGATGTGGGATTACTGTTTTACCCCTTCCCCCAACATTCCCGCCCGGTTTGAGGGACAGCTTCCCGTTCCCTTTTCCCCGGAAGCTCCGCTGTCCGGTGTGGGACGGAGGCTTTCACCGGATGAATTCCTGTGGTACCGCCGCAGCTTTACCCTCCGCAAACAACAGAAGGATCAAATGGTACTGCTCCATTTCGGCGCTGTGGATCAGGAATGCGCCGTATTTGTTAATGGGAAACCAGCGGGGGAGCACACGGGCGGATACCTTCCCTTCACACTGGATATAACGGATATTGCCGAAGAAGCCTCCAACGAGCTTCTGGTGCGCGTGCGGGATTACAGTGATACCTCCTGTTACAGCAGAGGAAAGCAGAAGCTTAATAAGGGAGGTATGTTTTATACTGCCCAGAGCGGCATCTGGCAGACCGTATGGCTTGAGCTTGTCCCCGATCCCTATATTTCGGCGGTCCATTTTACGCCGGATTATGACGGTTCCTGCTGCCGCGTAAGGATTACTGCCGGCGGCCGCAGAAAGGGAGGGCCAATCCGCTGTACGGTCCGGCCGGAAACGGAGGAGGACAGACAATACCGGGACGATCCGGCGCGTCCCGCAGCCGGCAAACAGTCCTCCGGCGCAGTGTGCGTCCATACCTTTTCCCCGGACCGGGAGGCAGTCCTGCCCCTGCCTGGTTTCCATGCCTGGACCCCGGAGGATCCCTTCCTTTACCATGCAACCCTGGAAATGGAGGACGACAGGGTGGAATGTTATTTTGCCATGCGCAAATGCGATATCCAGACCGGCAGCGACGGCCTGCGCCGTATTTTCCTGAATAACAGCCCCTATATGCAGACCGGCGTCCTGGATCAGGGCTACTGGCCTGACGGCCTGTACACCGCCCCCTGCGACGAAGCATTTATTTATGACATCAGGGCCATGAAGGATCTTGGCTTCAATATGCTCCGAAAGCATATCAAAATAGAGCCTCAGCGCTGGTACTATCACTGCGACAGGCTGGGAATGCTGGTATGGCAGGATATGGTATGCGGCGGCAGCTCCTATCGCCACTGGTTCGTCACATACCTGGCCACCCTTTTCAATGCCATGCACATTACCATAAAGGACGGAAGGCACAGCCGCTTCCTTCTTTCGCGCAGGGATGCGAAGGGGAGAAAGCAATTCCTACGTGAAACAAAGGAAACGATAGAAGCCCTCCGGGTCCATCCCTCCATAGTATGCTGGGTTCCCTTCAATGAGGGGTGGGGGCAGTTCGACGCCCTGAAGATCGCGGATTTTGTCCGCAGCCTGGATTCCACAAGGCTGATAGACCATGCCAGCGGCTGGTTTGACCAGAAGGGCGGCGACCTGTGCAGCCTGCACTATTATTTCTTTACCCTGAAATTCCGCCCGGAGCCTGTCCGCGCCCTGGCTCTTACCGAATTCGGCGGCTATTCCTGGCAGGTCCCGGGACACAGCTACAGCGAAAAGCTCTACGGCTACGGTAAATATGACAGCCGCCAGACCCTTACGGAAGGCTATCGCCGCCTTCTGTCCTCCACCATCCTCCCCGCGGTAAAGCAAGGCATTTCCGCTACCATCTATACCCAGCTGTCCGACGTGGAGGAAGAGGTAAACGGCCTGTATACCTATGACCGTGAAATCCTAAAGCCGGACGGCGAAACGGTCCGCAAACTGAATCAGGAGCTGAAGGATGCCGTAAACCGGCACTGATCAGCTCCTGCGGATATCTTTATTCCTGCACCCGGCAGGCTGTTTATTTTCCGGAAGGCTCGCTTTCCTTCCACATTTTCCGAAAAACAGGGATGTACATGATAAGGCTGAACAGCATGAAGGCGCCGCATGCAGATATCAGAAGATTTGCGGCTGTCAGGCTGATTCCAGGGAACAGCAGAAGAATAAACAGCAGAACGTAAAGGACCGCGGTGCACACCTTGCCGAACCACATGGCGCCATCCAGCTTCTTCCCTCTGGGGAGAAGCAGCAGCCCCATGATTCCCATAAAACCCTCTTTGAGGATAAAAAGCGCCAGAACCGCCCGCATCAGCGGGTAACGGACGGCAAAGCAGAGCACCAGCGCTCCCTGCGTCAGCTTGTCCGCCAGTGGGTCTATAAACTTCCCAAGCTCCGTAATCATATTGAATTTCCTGGCAACCTTGCCGTCAAACATATCGGTCAGCCCGGAAATTCCCACCAACACCGCCGCCATATAATAATCCGACACACCATCCGCATGGATATATATCCAGGAAAATACCGGAATCAGAAGTATCCTGAAATATCCCATCAGATTGGGTATGGAAAAAATTTCTTTTGCTGTCATCTTTTGTTTATTCATTGTTGTATGATGTCCTTTCCCGGCGCGCCGCCGCAGCGCCGGAATGCTTCCCCTTCCGAAAGGGACCGTCCCTGTGAAGCTTCTTTTGCCGTAACTGCACCAATACGGCTTCTTCCACCGTAACCGCCCGTTTCCCTCATGGATACTGCCAGGTTCCCTTCCATTATAACTTCCGTCCCCTGTCTGCGCAATCCTCCGGCAAAATAAATCCATAACAGGTAAAATAAAGCCGCACAGTAAAATAAATCCGTACTGTCAATAAATCCGTACTTGACAGATATTCCGGCCCGTGCTATTCTTAACAAAATTTTACATTCCTCAAAGGCTGAGAAAAGAAACAGTACGCATTTCGGATGGTCCAGAGAGAAGACGGCTGGTGTGAGTCTTTCCTGAAAAAATGCCGAACCCCTCTTTGAGCCGCAGGCCGAACCGTTTTCCTGCCGTATTTATCCGGCAGCTGAAGACGTGAGTAAGCCCCGCCGGGTTCTCCCGTAACAGAGAAAGGTATTGGGCTATGCCCTGTACCGTGAGCGCGGATTTTTTCCGAATTTAGGTGGTACCACGGACCCTGAAGGTTCGCCCTAAGCCATTCCCTTATCATGCGGCGGGACGGCTCGGGGCTTTTTTTATTCCCTGTCCCCTCCTGCCGCCACCAGGGCATTATATAAACACGCCCTAAGGACAGGAGGTTATTTTATGAAGCTTGCAAATCTAATCGGCGACCGGTTCCGGGAAACGCCCTCCGACTGTGTTGTGGAAAGCCACGCCCTCATGCTGCGCGGCGGCTATATGAAATACGTGGCGAACGGCATCTATTCATCCCTGCCGCCCCTGTGCCGCATCACCCGGAAAATCGAACAGATCATCAGGGAGGAAATGGATGCCGCAGGCGGCCAGGAGGTGCAGTTTCCCGTAGTGCTGCCCGCCTCCTACTGGCAGGAATCGGGGCGTTACGACTCCGTAGGCAGCGAGCTGCTGCGTTTTACGGACAGGAACGGTTCCCCCATGGTGCTTGGCATGACCCATGAGGAGGCCGCCGTTGCGCTGGTAAGGGAATATGGGGCCACCTACAGCCGATATCCCTTCCTTTTTTACCAGATCCAGACCAAATTCCGGGATGAAGCGCGGCCCAGGGCCGGACTGATCCGCGTCCGGGAATTCACTATGAAGGATGCCTACTCCTTCCACACCTCCCAGGAGGACCTGGAAGCCTGCTACCGGCGCTGCCACAGCGCCTATGAACGCATTTTTGCCAGAGCGGGCATACCGGAGGTGATCTCCGTGGCATCGGACTCCGGCATGATGGGCGGAAATCTGTCCCATGAATTCATGCTCCTTACTTCCGCCGGAGAGGATTCCATCGTCCTGTGCCCTTCCTGCGGCTACCGCGCCAATATGGAAGCGGCGGAATGCATCACAGAAGCGCCGTCGGAGGGAATCTGTGCATCTGAAGGCCGGACGGACGGGCATACGGAATGTGCCGCCTCCTCCCTGCCGCTCCCGGCATTGACTGAGGTTTCCACCCCCGGCGTCCATACCATTGATGAGCTCTGCGCTTTTCTGGGAATCACAGCCGCCCAATGCTGCAAGGCTGTTGTCTACCAGCGGAACCGGGATGATTCCTACGTCGTCCTTTTTATCCGCGGTGATTTGGACGTAAATGAAACCAAACTCACCAACCGGCTGGGAGAAGAGGTCCATCCCGGGGAAATCACGGAAGGCTCCGGCCTGCAGGCAGGCTTTATCGGTCCCGCCGCCCTGTATGCCGGATTGCGGAAAAGCAGCGGTGAAAATACGGAGCTCACCATTCTGTTTGACCGTTCCCTGAAAGGCGCAACCGGCCTGGTCTGCGGCGCCAACCGCGCTGACTTTCATTATACCGGCCTGTGCATGGAACGGGACTGCCCGGATGCGTCGTATGAAGATTTTGCAAAGACGCAGGAGGGCGGCATCTGTCCGGTATGCGGCAGGCACTCCCTGACCATATCCCGCGGCATTGAGGTGGGGAATATCTTCCAGCTGGGAACCAAATACAGCAAGGCCATGCACATGCAGTACGTGGATGCCGACGGCGCCGCCCACTATCCCCTGATGGGCTGCTACGGCATCGGCATCGGACGCCTGGCGGCTTCCGTCTGCGAAGCGCATCACGATGAATACGGCCCCATATGGCCCATCACCATCGCTCCCTGGCAGGTTCATCTGTGCTGTATGCGCAGTGACAATGCCGAAGTACATGCCATGGCTGACGCCCTGTATGATGAGCTGCAGCGTGCAGGCGTGGAGGTTCTCTATGATGACAGGAACGTAAGCGCCGGCGTCATGTTCTCCGATGCGGATCTGCTTGGCATCCCCATCCGTCTGATTGCCAGCCCAAGAAACAGGAAGGAAGGCTGCGTGGAAATGACTCTTCGCGGAAACAAGGCCGACACCTGCAAAATCCCCGCCAATGAAATTGTCCTGCGGGTCAGGGAAAAAATATCCGCCCTCACTGCCGCGCTGCAGCCTGAGTAACTGTCTGCACAACAATCTTATTAAAACCTAAAATAAGACCCGCCATGCAGCCTCCTGTAGCTGCATGGCGGGCCGGGGAAACAGAAGGGGGCATTACCTTTCTGTAACCTTCATCACATAATCCGCCCCGCCAAAGCCGGGCGTACTGTCCAGGCTTACCTCACACCGGACACCGTTCATAAGAACCACCGCCGGCACATCCTTGACCTCATATACAAGATCAATATTTTCTTTGACACAGTAAGCCTCAAACTGTCTCAGGAAATCCTCCTTCGAGGATGGTTTTTCCTTTAAATCTATCCGGAGCGTATAACCGCTTCTTCCCTGATTCATCTTTTTTGCCATCCTCGAAAGATAATAATAATTTCCTCCGCAAAGCACAAGCAGGATTCCAAAATCCAGCCCGATTATCTGCCTGACCCATTCCGGCAGAATTCGTCCGACTATTACCATCAGAAAAAGTGCGATAAAAGCCGTCCATAATGCCGACATACCGCCTATCACCTGTTTCCGCAGGCCTAACCACAAAAGAAACACACCGGCCAGAATATCCACTGCCAGCATGGGAACCATCCACGGCAGCACCGCCGGCCCCAGCGTCCGGTACCGCAGGCTCACATAAAGCACTGCGCCGGCCCAGAGGAGCCCCCCAATGAGGCCCCCTCTTTTTAATATTTCCAACCGTACTTCCCCATTTATCTTATTATTCCCGGTCATTTTCCACACCTCATTTCGCTTCCTCCAGTATCCTGTCCCGTACCTCTTTCAGATACTTTCTGGATATATATACAGACTCTCCGTTTTCCAGCCCGGCCTCCATCAGCCCATTGAGGATAGGCCTGTACAGCCTCACCTTATCCAGATTCAGTATGACGGATCTGGATATCCGTATAAAGGAAGCCGGAAGCAGTTTTTCCAGCACATAAAGCCTTTCTCTTGTTTCATACACCTCATCCGCCGTATGGATGGACTGTATTTCACGGACGGATTCCACATAAAAAACTGTATCGCTGTCAATCCGGTGAAGCTCCTCCTCCTTTTTGCAGAGAATGGATACCTTCTTCCAGCTGTCCGTCTCAATGTACGTCCGCAGCTTTTCCGTGGAACCGTCCTCCTTTGCCAGCCGCAGAAGCGCTTCTTCCTTCTGCCCTGCCCCGATGCGTTCAATCCTGACTTTCACGGCCGCTCACTCCCTTCTTACATCTGCTTTTCTTTTCTGATATAAGAATACCTCAAATCCCCTCTCAAAATCCATACCTTTACGGTAAGTGGCATTTCCGGACCGGTATCCGGCAGCAAGGCATCCTGTTTCCCGCACGGTATTCCGTTTCCTTCCAAAAAAAGCTCCGGGATATTCCAAACCGAATACCCCGGAGCCCGGCAGCCTGCCGCCGCAGACAGTTAATATGCCAATATTTCACAGCCATCCTCCGTAACGGCCACAGTAACCTCCCACTGCGCCGACGGCTTTCCATCCTCCGTATAAATAGTCCAGCCATTTTCATCATCCAGGTAAATGTCCGGCTTTCCCAGATTTACCATGGGCTCAATGGTGAAAACCATCCCCGGCACCATAAGCATCTCCGTCCCCTTCGGAGCCACATAGCTGACAAAAGGATCCTCATGGAACTCAAGTCCTACGCCGTGGCCGCCCATGTCGATCACGATGCTGCAGCCGTTTTCCCTGGCATGGGCGTTGACCGCATCCGACATATCCCCCAGGAATGTCCACGGCTTCACAGCCGCGATCCCCTTCTCCATACATTCCTTCGCCACACGGACCAGGCGGCTCTTTTCCTCATCCACCCTGCCGATCCGGAACATACGTGAGGAATCACTGTAATATCCCTTACAAATAGTGGAGACATCCACATTCACAATATCCCCACTTTTTAAAACCACAGCCTCGCTGGGAATACCGTGGCAGACCTCATGATTCACAGAGGTACATACGCTTTTAGGATATCCTTCATAGCCCAAAGGCGCCGGGATGCCGCCCAGCTGCCTTGTTTTGCTCTCCACCAGACGGTCAATTTCCTCCGTGGTCATGCCTTCCCTGATATTCTCCGCCACATAATCAAGCACTGCAATGTTCACAAGCCCGCTCTCCCGGATGCCCGCAAGCTGCTCCGGATTCTTTATCATGCATCGCTCGGGAACCATATGTCCCTGCAGCTCAAAATGCTTTATCTTTTCATCAAACGCCTCGTGGCACTGTTTGTATTTCCGTCCGCTGCCGCACCAGCAGGGCTCATTTCTTCCTATCTTTTCCATTATCTGCCTCACATTCCGCCGTTAAACCATAACTGCCGGCTTCCCCGGTGATTTACACGGCTGGCCTTTCCGGCCTGCAACTTCCTTTGCTACGTATACCTATTATAATGTTACTGTTCACTCCGTGACCAGTAACTGCATAAATCCATTAAAAATCGCCTGCGGCGATGGGATTTATGCACTCTTGAATCACTTTCTTACGTACTGTGCAGTAAATGCACAGTACTGAGTGAACAGTAACATTATAATCCCTGTCAGGCCAAACGTCAAAGCAGATATCCTGCCTGCCGGATTTCCGGTTCCATATTGACACTTCTCCTTAATTCCGTTATTCTTTTTAGTATTGAAGGTCCGCAATCCCCCAGCGTGTATTTGAAAATTGCTCCAGGCGGAGGAACCGGGCCAGTGAAAAGCGAGGTATCCCCATGCATAATATAACCAAAACCGCCCTGGAAGCATCCCTGAAAAAGCTTCTTTTAAAGAAGCCGCTGGACAAAATCACCATCCGCGACCTGACCGAGGACTGCGGAATCAGCCGGATGACCTTTTATTATCATTTTAAGGATATTTATGATCTGGTGGAATGGATCTGCTACGAAGACGCCGCCCAGGCGCTTCAGGGGAAGAAAACCTATGATACCTGGCAGGAGGGTCTTCTGCAGGTTTTTGAAGCGGTCATGGAAAATAAGCCCTTTATTATGAACGTATACCATTCCCTCAGCCGCGAACAGATTGAAAGCTATCTGTTCCGCCTGACGCATGACCTGATCATGGGCGTGGTCAATGAAAAATCACAGGGTATGCAGCTCTCCGATACAGATAAAAATTTCATCGCGGATTTCTATAAATACAGTTTTGTGGGAATCATGCTGGATTGGATCAAACAGGGAATGAAGGAAAATTACCATGAAATCGTCAACTACCTCTGTACCGCCATCCGCGGCTGCATCTCCGTATCCATAAATAATTTCTGCAGCCCGGATATCCGGACCTCCGGTTTTTCTTCACCGGATCCGGTAATCCCGCCCACGGATAAGCCCCGTGCCTAAACGAAAGCAACCGCATTATAGCCGTTAAAATACTGAACTGCTACGAACCGTTACCTATATTTTATCAAAACAGGCGCAGTGATAAAAAATTTATCAGATTTGATCGTTTGATAAGTTTTTTATCACCGCGCCGTTTTTGTAAATAGTAATTTCACTTTGTTCCGGCTATTATAATCACATAAACAAACAACACGAACATAAAAGAAAGGTGGAAATAAAAATGTCAAACAAATCAAAGGCAATCGGGGCTGCCTCCGTACTGGCAGCGGGCGTAGGGGCTGCGGCCTATTTAACAGCAAAGAAAAAACAGGGGGATAAGGCGGTTGACTCCAAAAAAGCTTCCTCCAACAACGGCTACCGCAACACAGAGCTTGGAAAGTATGAAAAGAACAGCAAGGGAATTTACTACAGCAACGGCAACTATGAAGCCTTTGCAAGACCGGAAAAGCCGGAGGGCGTGGATGAGAAAAATGCATACCTGGTCGGCAGCGGCCTTGCTTCCCTGGCGGCGGCCTGCTTCCTTGTACGCGATGGACAGATGCCCGGCTCCCACATTCACATTCTGGAGGCCCAGGATATTGCCGGCGGCTCCTGCGACGGTATCTTCGATCCGTCCCGCGGCTATGTTATGCGCGGCGGCAGGGAAATGGAAAACCATTTCGAATGTCTCTGGGATCTGTTCCACAGCATTCCTTCCCTGGAAAAGCCCGGCGCTTCCGTGCTGGATGAGTTCTACTGGCTGAACAAGCATGACCCCAACTACTCTCTCTGCCGTGCCACAAAGGAACGCGGCAAGGATGCCCACACAGACGGCAGGTTTAATCTGAGCCAGAAGGGCTGCATGGAGATCATGAAGCTTTTCATGACGAAGGATGAGGATCTTTATGACAAGACCATCGAGGACGTATTTGACGACGAAGTGTTCAATTCCAACTTCTGGCTGTACTGGAGAACCATGTTCGCTTTTGAAAACTGGCACAGCGCGCTGGAAATGAAGCTGTACTTCCAGAGATTCATCCATCACATTTCCGGGCTGCCCGACTTCAGCGCCCTGAAATTTACCAAATACAATCAGTATGAATCCCTGATTCTGCCCATGCAGAAATATCTGGAGGAAGCAGGCGTTGATTTCCAGTTCAATACAGAAGTCACCAATGTGGTATTTGATTTTAAAGACGGCAAAAAGATCGCTTCCCTTCTTGAGTGCAGGGTAAACGGCGTGGAAAAGGGAATCGTCCTTTCCGAAAACGACCTGGTATTCGTCACCAACGGAAGCTGTACGGAGGGCACCATTTACGGCGACCAGAACCATGCCCCCAACGGTGACGCCGAGGTCCGCACCAGCGGCTGCTGGAACCTCTGGAAAAATATCGCAAAGCAGGATCCTTCCTTCGGCCACCCGGAGAAATTCTGCTCCGATATCTCCAAAACCAATTGGGAATCCGCCACCGTCACCACGCTGGATGACAAAATCATCCCCTATATCACCAATATCTGCAAGCGCGATCCCAGAACCGGCAATGTGGTTACCGGCGGCATCGTAAGCTGTCAGGATTCCTCCTGGCTGTTAAGCTGGACCATCAACCGTCAGGGCCAGTTCAAGGATCAGGATAAGGATAAGGTCTGCGTATGGGTATACGGCCTGTTCACCGACAGGCCCGGCGACTATGTGAAAAAGCCCATGAGGGAATGCACCGGTAAGGAAATCACGGAGGAATGGCTGTATCACCTGGGTGTTCCCACAGAGCAGATTCCTGATCTGGCTGAAAACAGCGCGGTTTGCGTTCCTACCATGATGCCCTATATCACCGCATTTTTCATGCCCAGGGCAAAGGGCGACCGCCCGGATGTTATTCCTGACGGCTGCGTGAACTTCGCATTCCTTGGCCAGTTTGCAGAGACTCCCAGGGACACCATCTTCACTACCGAGTATTCTGTCAGAACAGCCATGGAAGCCGTATACGGCCTGCTCGGCGTAGACAGAGGCGTACCGGAAGTATGGGGCAGCGTATATGATATCCGCGAGCTTCTCGACAGCTCCGTCAAGCTTATGGACGGCAAATCCCCGCTGGAAATCGAACTTCCCGGGCCGCTCAACGCACTGAAGAAACCCATTCTCCACGTTATCAGGGGGACGGTAATCGAAAAAGTGCTGCGTGACCACAACGTAATTAAAGAAGGAATGATGTAAAGGGAATGGCTCCGCACTCATGGACAGTGCGGAGCCATTTTTATATTCCATATTTTTTACTGCCCTGCTTATTCCCCTGATTCCCCGGCCTCAATCCTGGCCGCCAAATCCTCCAGATACATCCACCGCTCCATTTTCTGTTCCAGCAGGCTTTCCAGCTCCTCCTTTTCCTGGGTCAGGCTGTTGAGTCGGACAAAATCCGTGGCAGCGGCAACGATATCCTTTTCCAGCTGTTCCGCTTTTTCCTCCATTGACGCAATTTCCGCCTCTATGGTTTCATAATCACGCTGTTCCTGGAAGGTGAATTTCAGCTTTTTCGCCTTCATGTGATCCGGCTTCCCTTTTTTGCCGGAGGCCGCCGTATCCTGGCCGGAGGAAGCGTCTCCCCCCGACTGCCCGCGGCCGGAGGTCCCGGCCTGCGCTTCCGCCTGAAGCTGCGCCTCCACTGAGATACGCAGGGCATAATCCGTATATCCGCCCTCATACTGCTTCAGCCTGCCATCCTCCTCAAATGCAAAAATCCGCTGCACAATCCGATCCAGAAAATACCTGTCATGGGATACGGTTATCACGATCCCGTCAAAGCTGTCCAGATAATCCTCCAGAATCGCCAGTGTTGTAACGTCCAAATCATTGGTAGGCTCATCCAGTATGAGCACATTCGGCGCTTCCATCAGCACCCGCAGCAGATTCAGCCTTCTTTTTTCCCCGCCCGAAAGCTTCTCAATCAGGCCATACTGCTCCTCTCCGGAAAACAGGAACCGTTCCAGCATCTGGGAGGCGGTAATGCTCCCCTCCTTCGTCTGCACATATTCCGCAGTATCCCGGATATAATCAATCACCCTTTTTTTCGGATCCATATATGCCGTCTTCAGATCAATACGAGCGCTTTCAATATCCTCCGGAAGCTGCGTCCCTCCGGCAATGCCCGCAATTTCCTGGGCATAATAGCCGATTTTTATGGTCTGCCCTATCACCACCTGCCCGGCATCGGGAAGCACCTGCCCGATAAGAATTTTCATCAATGTTGTTTTTCCGCAGCCGTTGGGGCCGATAAAGCCCACCCGTTCGTTTTTCAGGAAAATATAAGAAAAATCCTCTATCAGCTTCTTCGTCCCATAGGCCTTGCTGATATGGGAAAGCTCCAGGGTCGTACGCCCCATCCGTGAGGAAACCGATCCCATATCCACACGGCCGTCCGCAGCCGGGCCGTCCATGCCCTTAAGCTCCTCATAACGCTGGATACGCGCCTTCTGCTTGGTGGAACGCGCCCTCGCCCCGCGCTGCATCCACGCCAGCTCATTGCGTAGAATGGACTGGCGCTTCCTTTCGCTGGCAGCCTGCATTTCCTCCCGCTCCGCCTTCAGGGACAGATAACCTTCATAATTGGACTGATAGGAATAAATGCTGCCCTTATCGATTTCAATAATACGGGTTGCCACACTGTCCAGAAAATATCTGTCATGGGTTACCATAACCACCGCGCCCTTCCACTTTAGCAGAAAATCCTCAAGCCAGTCCGCCATATTATTATCGAGATGGTTCGTCGGCTCATCCAGAATCAGGATATCCGCCGGCGTCAGCAGCGCGGCCACAAGCGCCAGGCGTTTTTTCTGTCCGCCCGACAACTCCCCGCATTTCTGGGAAAAATCCGTCACGCCCAGACGGGTAAGCATGGTCTTGGCCTGGCTTTCCATTTCCCAGTCCTCCTCCTGCGCACCTCCCGCCGTCTGCCCGCCGCTCTTTTTGTTCCCTCTCAGGACGCTTTCCAGTATGGTATCCTCCGGCCGGAATTCGGGCTGCTGGGAAAGGAAGCGCACCACCACATGGTTGGCTTTTGTCACGCTCCCCTCATCCGGCTCCTCCAGTCCCGCCATGATTTTCAGCAGCGTTGACTTTCCCGTGCCGTTAATGCCGATGACGCCCACCTTTTCCCCCTCCTGCAGATAAAAGGAAGCATTGTCAAACAGCTTCCTTTCCCCATAGGATTTTGTTATATTTTCAACAGTCAGAATATTCATAGATACCTGTCCTTTCTACGTTAACCAGCCAAATAATTACTCTTAGATATCATAACCCGTATTATCCTTCTTTGCAAATATAAAGTCGCCATAATATCCGTACCCGTAACACCCTCAATACCCGCAGTACGAAGTCACCGTAACTGCCCGGCAGCTCCGTCCGGCAAAGCTTATACTGCATGCCGATTCCTTCTATGTTTCCAAAAAGCAGCTGTCCTGTTCCTTCACCGCTACTCTTAAAATTTATTTAATTATTCTTCCCCGGCCTATCTTTCACTCCCTGTTTTTGTTATATTGATATTACAGGATGAACGCGGCCGACAGGCCGCAGGAAGTGAGGTTATTATGAAAAAAACTTATTTATCCGTCGCTGCCGCCGCACTGCTCACGCTTGGCGCCTGCACCCTGGTGGCATGTGAAACCCGGACAACAGCCCCAACCGCCCCTGCCGCCGGCATTCCCGCCGAAGGTCCGCTTTCCGCAGACAGCGCTTCGGAGAGCACAATTACCGTAAACAGCAGTGAAAAAGTGACCGTGGTCCCGGACATCGCGGAAATCGTATATTCGGTTCAGACAGAGGCCGCCGATGCCGCCGGCTGCCAGCAGAAGAATACGGAGGATGTGGACAAGGTGGTCGCCCTCCTTACTGAACTTGGCGTAAAGGAAGGCTCCATCCAGACCACAGGCTACTATATGAATCCCCGCTATAACTGGAGCGGTGATGAGCGCACGCTTATCGGCTATGAAGCGGTAACCACGCTCACCGTATCCGATCTCCCCCTGGATCAGGTGGGCGGCATACTGGCACAATCCGTCAGCGCGGGCATCAACAATATCCAGTCCATCTCCTACCTTTCCAGTAAATATGACGAAAGCTATCAGGAGGCTTTGAGCCTGGCTATCGCCGCCGCCCGGACAAAGGCAGAAGGTATGGCGCAGGCCGCCGGCTGCCAGCTGGGAGAAATCTCGGCCCTCAATGAACAGAGCACCTACAGCGAAGCCCGCTATACAGATAACGCTCTCGCGGAAAAAACAAGCATGAGAGCCGCATCCATGGATACCGCAAACGTAACCATCATGCCCGGCGAACTGGAGGTAGAGGCTTCCGTCATTGTGGAATACGGCCTGCTGCCCGGCAGCGGCGCACAATAAACGGATAGAAGGAAAACAGCCATGAAAATTATGATAATTGACGGGCAGGGAGGCCGTATGGGCAGCCTCCTTACCGAGAAAACAAAGAATGCTGCCATTCCCGGCGCCCAAATTTATGCAATCGGAACAAACAGCATCGCTACGGCCGCCATGCTCAAGGCCGGGGCCGATTACGGCGCCACCGGGGAAAATCCGGTGCTGGTCAACAGCCGGGATGCCGATTATATCATCGGCCCGCTGGGCATTATGGCCGCCGACTCCCTGCTGGGCGAGGTCACTCCCGCCATGGCGGTCGCCGTAGGCCAGAGCAGCGCCATGAAAATCCTTCTGCCGGTAAATAAATGCAATCACCATGTAGTCGGCGTATCCTCCGAATATTCCATGTCGGAGCTGGCCGAGCAGGCGGTGCGTTACCTCCTGGACTGCATCGCAGGCAAGGCCTGAGGGCAAACGTCTGATATATCCCCTGCTATACCCAACTGATAAAAAAGGTCTCTGAGGAATTCCAGCGGCCCGCAAAAAACATCCGCCCCGGAGGATATTTCTTCCGGGGCGGCATTTTTAACTTAATTAACAATCCTTCTTACAGACAATATCGGCTTATAGGTTGCGTTGCCGTATTTAATGCCGGTTTTGACACTGCTGGCATGGACGATTCTTCCATTGCCAAGATAGATGGCCACATGGCCCGCATAACAGATCAAATCTCCCGGCTGCGCTTCCTCATAGGAAACCTCACGGCCCGCGCTTCTCTGGGACGATGAATTCCTGGGGATGCTGTAGCCATAAACCCTGTATACGGACTGGGTGAATCCGGAACAATCCGCCCCGTTTGTCAGGCTTGTCCCGCCCGGCACGTAAGGGTTACCCACGAACTGGCAGGCGTACTGGGCAATATCGCTCCCGCTCCCGCCGCCAATCTTTGGAGGTACGGTTTTGGCTCCGCCCGATGAAGCAGTGGCGGTTCCGTTGGAAGAATTCTGTGCGCTCTGGGAATTCTGCTTCTTTTTCTGCGCCTCTTCCTCCCGCTTTCTCGCTTCCTCCTCCGCCTTCCTGGCGGCTTCCTGGGAAGCCAGCTTCTGTATTTCCGCATTCTGCTGCTTTATCTTCGCCTTGTAGGCCGCCGCTTCCTGCTTCGCCTTTGCAAGCTGCACCTCATAATCTGCGGCAAGCTCCTTCTGTTCGTCCAGGGACACCTGCAGGGAATCTTTTTCCTGCTCCAATTCATATTCAGAGGCTTCCAGCTCTGATTTCTGTTCCTCCAGGCTTTCCTTCAGCTGCGCCACCTCCTGAACGGTAGCGGCATAATTATCCAGCATCTTTCTGTCGTATGTATAAATTTCCTGTACATATTCGGCCTTGTTCAGCATATCCGCCCAGCTCTTGGCTTCCATCAGCAGCTCCAGATAACTGGTCTCACCCTTTTCGTACAAATACTGGATACGTTTCTTCATGGCATGATACTGCGCTTCCTCTTTGGCCTTGGCCTCATCATAATCCTTCTGTGCCTGTTCTATCTGCACCTGTGTATCCGCGATTTCATCCTCCAGAAGGCTGACACTGGCCATAATTTCCGCAATCTGGCCGGTCAGCTCACTGATCTGTGCATCCACGTCATCCTTTTCCCCGGAAAGATCATTGATCTGATCATTCACGGAATCCAGCTGGCTCTGGGTGCCTTTTTTCTGGTTTTCTTTTTCCTGCCTCTGCTTCTGAAGGTCGCTGATACTGGTAGCATATGCTGTCTGCGTCATGGATATTGCCAATATGAATATCAAAAGTAGACTGAAAAATTTCTTCCGCATATCCTGCCCTTCTTACGTATCGCATCTGCGGCCGCATTCCGGCTTCCGCCCTCTATGCAGCCGTTTTTTCCGTATCGCTTATAACTCGCAGTTCTTCACTGTTCTGGGGAATGGAATGACATCTCTGATGTTGCCCATTCCGGTAAGATACATCACACATCTTTCAAAGCCAAGCCCGAAGCCCGCATGGCGCGCGGAACCGTAACGCCTCAGATCAAGGTAGAATTCATAATCCTCCTTGTTAAGCCCCAGCTCCTCCATACGCTGTTCCAGCAGCTCCAGCTTGTCTTCCCTCTGGCTGCCTCCGATGATTTCCCCAATGCCGGGAACCAGGCAGTCCATGGCGGCAACCGTCTTGCCGTCCTCGTTCAGCTTCATATAAAATGCCTTGATTTCCTTCGGATAGTCGGTAACGAAAACAGGGCGTTTGAATTCCTTTTCTGTCAGATAACGCTCATGTTCGGTCTGCAGGTCGCTTCCCCAGTGTACCTTATATTCAAATTCATCATTATGCTTCTCCAGGATTTCAATGGCCTCCGTATAGGTCACATGGCCGAATTCAGAGGTGAGGACATGCTCCAGACGCTCAATCAGCCCCTTATCCACAAACTGGTTGAAGAACGCCATCTCCTCAGGCGCATTGTCCAGCACATAACGGATTACATACTTCAGCATGCTTTCGGCAAGCATCATATCATCCGTCAGATCCGCAAAGCACATTTCCGGCTCAATCATCCAGAACTCAGCCGCATGGCGGGTGGTGTTGGAATTTTCCGCGCGGAAGGTCGGCCCGAAGGTATATACGTTTCTGAACGCAAAAGCATAGGTTTCCGCATCCAGCTGCCCGCTTACCGTAAGGTTGGTAGGCTTGCAGAAAAAGTCCTGGCTGTAATCCACCTTGCCTTCTTCCGTTTTGGGCACGTTTTCCAAATCCAGCGTGGTCACCTGGAACATTTCTCCCGCACCCTCACAGTCGCTTCCTGTAATCAGGGGCGTATGCACATAAACAAATTCCCTTTCCTGGAAAAATTTATGGATGGCATACGCCGCCAGGGAACGAACGCGGAAAACCGCCTGGAAGGTATTCGTTCTAGGACGCAGATGGGATATCGTGCGCAGGTATTCAAAGCTGTGGCGCTTCTTCTGAAGCGGATAATCCGCCGGGGAAGCTCCTTCCACAAGAACCTCCTCAGCCTGCATTTCGATAGGCTGCTTTGCCCCGGGTGTCTCTACAATTGTACCCGTCGCCACCACCGCAGCTCCCACGCCGATTCTGGCTGCTTCCGCAAACCCCGGCATTTCACTGCTGTATACGATCTGAAGCGGCTCAAAAAAGGTTCCGTCATTGACTACAAGGAATCCAAAGTTCTTGGAATCCCTGTTGCTTCTCACCCATCCGCCAACGGTGACCTTCCTGCCCTGATACTTTTCTTTTTCTCTGAATAAATCCTTGATGTTTGTCAGTTCCATTTTTTTACCCCTCGTTTTCGTGTTCTTAATAAGCGGTAAGCGCGCTTTGGCTTTATTACTTTTACAGATAACTCCTCAGTACCTTAACAGTTACCTTTACTTCTTATCCGCCGCCTGTGTCCCGGCAGCGCTTTCTGTTTCCTCTGCGGCGCCGGTTTCTGTCCCGGCTGTCTCTGTTCCTTCTGTCTCAGTTTCAGCTGTCTGCGTGGCAGTTTCCGTTGTTCCCTCAGTATTCAGCTCCTGGACAGGCTCCGTATCGGTAACCACCGCATTGTCAAACAGGAAGGACAGCACCTTCTCTGTCATCATGTATTCCTTATAGCCCTTCAAATCAATGGCACTCTTATATTCTTCCACATCATCGTAGCCATAATCAGCCGCATTCTTCTGAAGCTCCGCTTCCACCTCTTCATCCGTCACATTCAGGTCCTCCGCATCCGCAATTGCCTTCATCGCAATAATTTCGCGGGCGGCCTGTGCCGCAGATTCCTGAACCTGTTCCTCGGAGGAGCCTGTCGCAGCCATAAAGCTTTCCAGATCATAGCCGTACATCGCGGCATAGGAGCTCATATTCGCTTTAATTCTGTCATAATAACGGGTAACCATATCTGCCGGGGGCTCTTTGAACTCGGAATTCTCCACTACCTTAGCCAGAATATCGATCTGGGCATTGGAATCGTGGGTATTCTGCTCATCCTCCATCAGCATATCAAATACATACTGCTTGTACTCATCAACCGTGGAAAGATCCAGTTCCAGTCCTTTTACATATTCATCCGTCAGCTCCGGAAGGGATTCCGTATGGATGCTGTTAACGGTTACGGTAAACACCGCTTCCTTTCCGGCCACCTCCGCATTGGGATAGCTTTCAGGGAAGGTAACCGTAACATCCCTTGTCTCACCGATTTCGGCGCCGATAAGGCCGTCTTCAAAGCCATCAATAAAGCTGCCGGAACCGATTTCCAGATCATAACCCTTATCCGTACCGCCTTCAAAGGCCACGCCGTCGATCTTTCCTTCATAATCAATATTGGCAAAATCGCCTGTCTGCACGGCCCTGTCCGTAACCTCTGTCGTTACCATATTGCTCTGCAGCGCATAATCAATATAGCTCTGTACATAATCATCTGTTACCGTAGGAGTCGTTTCCGTAACTTCAATCCCTTTATATTCGCCAAGGGTAACATAGTCGGCCACATTGATGCCATCCACATAGGCATCCTCGCCATATTCCACAGCTGCAGCTGCAGTTTCGGATCCAGTCTCCGCCGGTGCTGCGCTCTCAGTACCAGCCTGGGTGCTCTCCCCATTCTCCGCTGTTTTCCCGCATCCTGCAAGTACGGATGCCGACAGCGCCAGTACTGTCATAGTAGTTATAAATTTTTTCATGCTTTGTCTCCTCTTATATTAAACAATAGCGCGACCTGCGCCGGTTATCATTGTATCATATTTTAATCTCACATAAAACCCTTTATTACAGGAATTCACACATAATTAAGAATATTTCCAACAGTAACCAAAGGTATAAAACTGCACTTCTTGGGCCACAATCCCTTGCTTAATCCGGGAAAGTCTGCTACAATATTTTTGCATCTAACTTAAGGAGGTTTCCACGTGAGTACAGTAACAATAGTATTATTGGTGATATTGGCAGTTCTAATCGTCGGCGTTGTTGTTTTGTATTTTCTCGGCAAGAAAGCCCAGAAGAAGCAGGCCGAACAGCAGGAGCAGATCGAAGCTTACAAGCAGACCGTCTCCATGCTGATTATTGACAAGAAAAGGATGAAGCTGAAGGACGCAGGACTTCCCGCAGCCGTCATAGAACAGACTCCAAAGCTGCTGCGTGGTTCCAAGCTTCCCATCGTAAAAGCGAAGGTTGGCCCTCAGGTTATGACGCTTGTCTGTGAAGAAAGCATTTTTGAATCCGTTCCTGTAAAGAAAGAGGTAAAGGCCACTGTCAGCGGCATCTACATCACCGCAGTAAAGGGCCTGCATGGCACCACACTCGTTAAGCCCACCAAGAAAAAGAGCTGGTTCAAGCGCAAAGTGGAGAAGCTGCAGGAGAAGGCCGGAGCGAAGCCTCTGAAATAAGCCTGATAATTTGATATGGACCGTCTGTGATGACTGAAATAAATCCCCCGGGAAGCATGTGTGGAATGCATCCCGGGGGATTTTTATTTCCTATATATATCTGTTCTCAGATCCGGTCCCCGATGTAAACATTACCCGTGCCGACGTTCTTTCCGGTTATATCCGGTGCTGCATCTAACCCAATATAAGCAAAAGGATTATTTCAGAGTAAATACCCATTCCCCGCTGCCGATTTCTTTTATCTCTTTATTTCCTTTGACAACAGCCTCCATGCCATGAGGGATACTCAGCCAATATTGATATCCCTCCTCTGCCTTTTCCCACCTCACTTTTATTTCTCCGAATAGAGTGTTATAAGAAAAAGAAACACAAGAAATCCTGTCTGTAACTTCCGGATATATCATTATTTTTCGGAAGCCAGGTGCCAAACTCTTTACCCCTGCAATCCTCCGGTAAATGAAGTCTGCAATACAGCCAAAGGCATAATGATTGAAGCTGTGTGTGGAGATACTTCCATCTTCACGAATCCCTTCCCAGTTTTCCCAGATTGTCGTAGCTCCCATTTTCACCTCATATAACCATGAAGGGCAGGTATCCTGATAAAGGACTTTGCAGGCTGTATCATGGAACCCCGCATCCCAGAGCACATCAAGTAAAAAGGGCGTTGAAAGGAAACCGGTTGCCAGATGATAATCTGCAGCTTTTACCAAAGCTTCCAAACGTCTTTCGAAAATTCTTTTTGTGTCGTCCTGAACCATTCCAAATGCTATCGCCATAACATACAGCCCCTGTAATTCATTCAACAGACGCTTATCCTTTGTTATATAAACTGAATGAAAAGCAAGCCTGATTTTCTCTGTCAGATCTTTATAATATGCTGCCCTGTCCTCCTTTCCCAATATCTCACTTATCTGATACATGCATTTTGCTTCTCTGAAATAAAATAACGCCGCTGTGATTTCTTTGCTGGCAGCAACTCCATCCTCGTCTGAAAATCCCGGCATCAGCCAGTCCCCCCAATGGTATCCTGTATTCCAGAGATATTTCATAAACGGCCGTTTTTTATAATCCATATAATATTGTTCAGGCATGGAATCTTCTGCACATGCAGTCACATAAGCCATCCATTTTTCCATGGCTTCGTAATTTTCTTCCAGAATATTTATATTCCCATATCCTTCATACAAATCCCTGGCTACAAATATAATGGCATCTCCCCAGCCGGCAGAGGTCCATCCCGGATTAGGTTCACTTCTTCTATAAGCATCTGTATACGGAACGACGATAGGTATCTGGCCTCTTTTCAATTGTTCCAGCCTGCACTGTTTCAGCCACCTTCTGAAAAAGCCCTGCACCTCCTGCTGCCATATCGCCGTGCTGCAGAATATTTGTGCATCTCCGGTAAAACCCCCTCTTTCCCTTTGCGGGCAGTCTGTAGGAATGGATATCATATTTCCGCATTGGCTCCAGTAAGCATTCTGAATCAGTCTGTTTATATTACCGTCACTGCATTCAAAACAGCTGGTATCCTTTAACCCTGTTTCCAAGACAACGCTCTTACACTGACCCGGGTTCAACTCTCCTTTCAAACCGCTTATTTTAATATAACGGTATCCCTGGAAGGAGAACTGCGGTTCATATACATAATGATCCGTTGTTACATATATATAATCTGTCTGATCATGGAACGGGAATCTCTGTGTAATTTCAAGCAAATCCCCGGAATCCGGATTGAGAATCTCACTATGTTCTATCTTTATCAGCTGGCCGGCTTCGTTTTCCAGGGTTATTTTTTCCCGTCCTGCAAGCACCTGTCCGAAATCTGCAATAAAGCTTCCTTCACTAAATTTTGTTACTGTCCTTGCTTCCAGGACTGTTTTTACTTTAATTCCTTCATATTCCTGGGGTGTAAGAATATGTTTCGGATATGCTTTTTTAACGGTTCCATAGGGAACAAGTGACTGCCGCATATCCAGATACTCTCCCATGAACAGATCCGCATATAAAAATGGTCCCGAATAAGCCTCAAAGGTATCATCGCTGCAAAGCTTTTGCATTTTCCCATCTGCATATCCGACCTCTGCCTGCATTATCAACGCAGGCCTTTCCCCATATAAATAATTCATCCCGGGAATTCCCTGTGCGTGACCCGCGTACCATCCGTCCGCAAGAATAATATCAAAGCTGTTTTTTCCGTTTTTCAGATATGGTGTTATATCATACGTCTGATAATAAACCAGTTTATCATAAGCTGTAAAATCAGGTGCCAGCGCATAATCCCCTATCTTCGTATCATTCACTGTCAGCTGATAGAACCCAAGCGCCGTAATATAGACACGTCCGCACTCCCATCCCTCAGACAGATTCCATTCTCTGTGAAAGTACACAGGCCGCCTTAAACCCTGATCCATTTCCGGTTTTTTTATATTTTTCTTCCAAAAGCCCCGGCTTACCTCTAACGCATCCTTATAAAACTCTTCATTCGCTTCTATCCACTGTGCCTCCCAGGATTCTTGTCCCGCCATGGCAGTTTCAAAAAAAGAATAGTCACTCCAATCCAGCCACTCCGCCTTTTCCCCATGACTGATTTGCACCCGGACTCTCCAGTAATATTTTGTTTTTTCTTGAAATACGTTCTTAAGCTCCCACTGGGTTTCACCGGAATATGACTTTCCTTCATATGTCAGGTGTTCAAAATTCTCCTGTTCAGAAATCTGAACCCAGCGCTGAATTTGTTTTATGTTCTTTCCTTCTCCTGCTATTATCCATCGGAGGATACATCCCTTTACAGAGACTCCCAGAGGAGTTCTCATACCATTACAAAGCATTCCCTGTATATTCAGTTTACTTTTTTTAACCCCATCATTACTCATAGCCAATCCTCTTAATAAAAAGGAGAGATATCCTCCTTTATCCGGACGATACCTCTCCCCAGTCCCTCTCTTAGTTATTTCTGCTGAGCCAGCCACTCATCAAGCTGCTTCTGATTTTCAGTAATAATTTTGTCTATTCCGGCACTTTCCAATGCCTTGAGGAATTCCGGATAAACCGTATCAAGATCTACCGTGCCGTATTCCAGCTGTGTCAGATACTTTGCAATAACGCTCTTTACTGTAGATTGCTCCGTACTGACGGGTGTTGCATCAAATTTATATCCGAAGGCCTTAGAAGTATGGTCCAGAGATTCCTGAAGATAGGCTTCTCTTTTCTGTGTGTCCTCCGGCTGCAGAGGGGATTCCATATAATATTGGCTCTGATCACCCCAAACGCCGTATACATTTATGTAATCCCTGTCTTCCTTAAGATCGATTACCACTCCATTATCCTGAACAGTATAGTCAATCCCTTCCTCGCCATGTGTTAAAACATTCTGAATTTCTGCATCCATAAATAAAATATTTAAAAATTCAACTGCCTTTTCAGGATACTTTGCATTTTTAGGGACGAAAAACAGCACTCCGGTATATACATTAGTTGTCATATAGGTAGGACACATATTCAGCTGTACTACACCAAGGCCGGAATCTCTTTCCGCTGCTTCCCGGGTGCCGGGAGTACTCATATTAATATAGCTGGCTGTTTTACCGGAATTGAAAAGAGTATCGGAGCTTTCGGACGAGGTTGCTGCATCTTTTGAAATATATCCTGCCTGATACCATTTTCTCATCCATGTGAGGTATTCATAATAACTGTCTGTGGCATATAAATTTTCTACAGTTGTACTGTTTAAGGGGTCTGTCAGTACACCGCAGGATTCTCCTGAAACACCCAGATTATCATAATTCTTTACGTAAAAATAATTTGATTTTGTTCTGTTTCCCGACACTCCAAGCGCTGTATACTCCGGGAATTTCTCCGATATCTGTTTAAAGATATTATCCAGGTCTTCGTATCCTATGTATCCATCCACATCAATTCCAGTTACATCCAGTTCATCAAATACATCCTTCCGGATATAAATAGCACCTCCATTGCCGGGTGCCGAAGGAATCGTAGGAATTCCATACTGATGTCCTTTATACTGGCCTGCACTTAAGAAGTTCTTTTCCTTGTCTTTTGCCAGCATATCCTGGCCGTGGCTTTGAATTAAGTCATCCAGCTCCATAAAAGCGCCTGAATTAATCATTGCCAGATAATCCTGGAACACCGTGATCATGATATCCGTATCATTTCCATTGGCAAACCACATATTATACTTCGTCGCCTGATCTGCAAATGCTACAGGCACCAGCTCTACCTTACAGTTTATCTTTTCCATGGTCAGGTTGCTTAATGCAGTTTCTATTCTGTCAAGCCCTTCCGGCTCCGTGCCGGATGTCAAGTAGGTCATTTTAATAGTAACTGCTTCAGAAGTATCCTCTGCATTTTTACTGCCGCTGTCCACATTGTCCGTATTTTCCGCAGCTACAGAAGTATTCTGGTTCTGAGAATCTGTTCCTGATGCTGCCCCACAGCCTGCAAGCATAAACGCTGCCATTGCCGTAGCAATAAAACGTGTCATTTTTCTTTTCATAGTTCCTCCTTCAGGGATTGTCCCCCTCTTTACTGCTTTTTTATTTGTACCCCATTGCTATATATAATTATGTTCCCAAAGAACGTATACCATATAGTGCACATGGTATTGCCGGCTTACCGTTCCTTATAGGAAAATAATCAATATCATATTTCTTCTTTTTCCTGTTCTGTTCTGTAAAAACAAATCTGTGCCTTTCCAACCAGCCCTGAGGGCAGGGGTGATTTTATCATTTCCTTTTCTCTCCGGTTGGATAATCTTTTTCTTCTTTCCTTATTCAATATTTCCGTAAAATACGGCCATTCCTCTATTACCGTCCCCTGATATTCCCCCACCTCCCGGTCAGGATCCAAACATCTGTTAATCAATTGATTGCTTACATGAACCCTTATTTCATTTTTCCCCAAATGAAGATACTCTTTTATACTCATTTGATAAGGCCTTTGTATCCATTGCCCCGCAGACGTATCATTCACAAATACCTCTGCAGCACAGCCTGCCTTATCCACTTGAAAGACAATTTCATCAGAAGCCATATCTGGCTCCGTCAGATAAACCGATTTCCGATAAATTACTTCTCCTGAATAATATTTTAATTCCTCAATCTGTTCAAAGCCCTTCAGTTCTTCAACATCTTTAAAATAATCCTTCTCCGGAACCTCAAGCCGCCATCCTTCCTTTAAGTCAATTACACCATTTTCCTTCCAGATCCGCTTATCCGTTTCGGGTTTCGGAAGGCTTTGATCAAATACAAGAAGATATGCCTGACCCTGGTTAAAATGCAGTTCAATTTCCGTGCCGCTTTCCTTTCTTGTATAAGCTAATGGAAGAATCTCTTTTCCTTCCATAGGATCCAAAATACAAAAAGCTCTGTTTTCCTGATATATTGTCAGTTTTGTATTATATTCTTCAAGGGACATATTTGCTGTAAAATAAATATCTGCATTCTTGTCTTTCCTGTGAACATATCCTATGGATTCCTTACCTGTCCCTACTTTAAGATCCGGACATACCCTCTGCTTCAATATATTGAGTAGCGCATCTTTTTTATCTTCCGCAAATATCAAATTACCCTGCCGGCGCATCTCTTCAAACAGCGTGGATACTATTTTATCTTTTTCATCCTTCTGAAGCAGGCCGCATCCCTGGGATGGGAGCCGCCCTGCACATATCACCAGGTTCCCATGCATTGCAAAGCTTTGGATACTTTCCGCAGTTTTTACAGGCATTCTGTCCGTCTCCATAAGAATCAGGGTCTCATACGAGTACTCCTCCCACCGGCCCAAAACATCGTCATTCACATAATCGAACCAGTATCCCTCCCTTGCAATGCCGTCGATAACAGAGGTTTCCAGGCGTTCCTCCAGCTTCATGCACATATGTATATCGCCCAGCGGATTTTCCGCCCAGATGTCATGCTGCGGAAGATAAATACATATTCTGGAAACAGGTTCTCCCCGCTGAAGGAAATCGCAGACTCTGTTAATATAGCGTCCTATATTTTTATAATATTTCCACCAGGTATTGGTGTGGCATATATGTGATGAAGCATAAAAAGCCATCGGTTCGCCGTCTTTTTGCGAATAGGTATAACCATGGTTTACTATCTGGTTCATCCCGTCCACAAATATACTGTCGGCGGCAATCTTAATTTGCTCCGGTGTTTCCGTAAACCGCGGGAAACGAAGCCAGGTAAAAGATTCATTAGATATAATATGTCTGTGATATACATGACCAGCCGAGCTTGCCAGTCTTCTGTGTACCGTATTGACACTGTATTTATCCCATTCTGAAAAGGTTTCCCCTTCCGGTATATCAGCTGCGCCGTAAGCCTGCAGAATATCTCCCCAGGTACCGTGCGCCTGGATTCTTGAAGTTGACCCCATTTCATGGCACCACTCTGTCATAACACTGAAAAAATTCTCAATTGTCAGCTCGGACATGGTTTTATGGAAGTCATATCGTATTTCTTCCGTCATTCCCTTCACTTTTCCCCACAGTGCATATATATAAGGCTTAAGAGAATATCCCCTCCTCTTTTCAAACTCGTCATAAATTTTTCCGGTCCAATTATGTCCGAAAAGCTCAAGCGAGTCACAGAAAAAGGATTGAACCATTCCCCTGCCAAGCCTTTCCACCAACGGAGTCCCTGCCTGTGCAAAGAAAAATCTGGATGCTTCTGCATCATTATGATCAATTACATACCCCTGTGCTCCCCTGGAAGGCATTAACACATGTTCCCGGAATTGTCCTGCCAGAAAAATAACTATCTTATAGTTTCCCTCCGGTACCTCCAGATTTTTCAACTGTGTCCCCCAGGGCCAGCTGAACAATAGTTTTTCTTCCAGCAACGATGAAATATCCTGAATGGTTTCCGGAAGCATCTCACTATCTTCCATCCGTCCCATAATTCCTCCCACGATTTCACCCGCCATCCGGTTTGTAAAATCGTAGCTGAAAACTGAAGGGCCTCTGACATCAATCGCATAAGGGTATACGACCGGCGCACTTTTTACAAAAGGTACGAACGGGCCGCCAAAAGGCCATGAGGATCCTAATGTAAGATCCATTGTCATTCCCCGTTTATGTACCTCTTCACCCGTAAACTTCAGTATATCAAAAAATTCCGGGGAGAAATATTCCAGATTTTCCCTGCTTCCTGCTTCCAGGGCATACAGTATCTGGATCTCCACGCCGCCTATTCCGGCCTCCTGCATCTGATCCAATTGATAAGAAATATTATCTTTGTCCACCCGGCAGCCATACCACCACCATCTGGTTTTTCCCCTTGCTGCTGCAGCCGGCTGTCGCAGCTGCTCCAGATACGTCCTTTCCATTTTTCCCCCCGTCTGTACGATAAAGCCTGCACAGGCAGTCCGCAAAAGTAAAGCGGACTTAAATATCCTGGAAGAACTTTTCGCCTTAAAAAAAATATTTATGTGTTAACCTTTAACCGCGCCTATTGTGATTCCTTTAACAAAATACTTCTGGAAAAACGGATAAATACATAACATGGGAAGTATCCCTACTACTGCAATCGCCATACGCGCCGTCAATGCAGGAATATCCGATTTATTTATGGACAGGCCGGATCCGGCAATTGAGGTAAGCGCCGTTATATTATTGTTTATGGCATTCAATACATTTTGGATGCTGTAAAGCGAAGTATCATCCAGGTAATACAGCCCATTCGTCCAGTTATTCCAATATCCAAGCGCTGTCATCAACCCGATTGTCGCCATAATCGGTTTTGATAATGGAAGTACAATCAAGCGGAAAATCTGCATTTCTCCCGCCCCATCCAGCTTAGCACTCTCCAACAGAGATTCCGGTATGCTGGTAAAAAAATAGTTTCTCATAAGCATAACATTAAAAGCATTTACAAGAAGTGAAGGAATTATCAACGCCCAAATCGTATTGGCAATGTGCAGATATTTGGTATAGATTAAATAAGTAGGAACTAAACCTCCATGAAAAAGCATTGTAAATACCACAAAGAAATCGAAAAATCTTTTTCCCGGAATATCCTTTGTCAGCCCGTACCCAAGCAAAGCCGTAATAACCAGCCCCGCGCCGGTACCGATAACGGTTGTAAATATCGTTATGGCATATGCCCTGAAAATCATATTCCGCTGACGCATAATATAGACATATGCATCCATGCTGAATACTTTAGGAATAAAATTAAAGCCGTAATTCAGCGCTGCTTTCTCTTCTGTCAGTGACGCGGAAATCAACAAAACAAATGGAAGAACAGCAAATATGCTTAACAAAATCATTACTATATGTGCAATTATACGAATTCTAACCTCACTTTTTCCTACCATAACCATTCTCTCCCAATTAAAATAATGCACTTTCTTTACTGTATTTACGCACAATTGCATTAGCTATTACTACAAGGACAAATCCTACTATTGATTGATAGAAACCGGCAGCAGCAGAAAGCGCTATATTACCCTGCTGCATCAAAGCATTATATACATATGTATCAATCGTCTGGGTCACATCAAACAAAGCCCCTGAGTTTCTGGGAACCTGGTAAAACAGGCCAAAATCTGAATAAAAAATCCCGCCTATATTCATGATGATCAAGGTAATGATTGTAGGCTTTAAAAGCGGAAGCGTAATATTGGTAATCTGTTTCCACTTCCTTGCACCGTCTATTTTCGCAGCCTCATAATATTCCTTATTGATTCCCACAATACTTGCCAGGTAAATTACCATGGAAAATCCTACGCTCTTCCATAAATTTACGATTATAAGAATAAACGGCCAGTACTTTTTTTCCTGATACCACACTATCGGTTCTATACCCAGCGCTTTGAAAATCACCTGATTAATCAGTCCCGTCTCCGAACTGAGCATCGCATAAATAAGGTAGCTGCCAATCACCCAGGATATCATATAAGGTAATAATATAAGTGTCTGATATACCTTTACTGAAAACTTGGATGTTATCTCGTTCAGAAGTATGGCCACGGCAATTGCGGCTATTGTTCCCAGGATAATAAATGCCAGGTTATACAGAATGGTATTGCGGGTCATAATCCATGCCTCGGAGGAAGCAAACAAATACCTGAAGTTGTCAAACCCCACCCAGTCGCTTCTCAAAATTCCCTTATTCCAGTCAATTTTTTTAAAAGCGATAACCAGACCAAACATCGGAGCATAATTGTTAATCAGCAGATAGATTATGCCCGGCAGCATCATTACATAAATCGGGATCGCATTTTTCCAGTTCATATGCCTTTTCTTTTTCATAAGCACCCATCCGTTCCAATTTTAATTTAAAAAATAAAGCTGTCATTTTGGCCTTACCTCAATGACAACTTTATTATAAAAATTTTTGAAGAATAAAAAAAGAAAATATCCGAACACAAATAGCACTAATCCGCACTCTCTTTTTCCTTCAATGCCTGCCCATATTCCCGGGGCGTCATACCATACTTTTTTTTAAATATTTTGGTAAAATAACTGTAATTGTCGTATCCGCATTCATAGGCCACTCTTGCAATGGAAAGACGCCCTTCCTTCAAAAGCTCCCTGGCAAGGAACATCCTTTCCTCCAGTATGAAATCCCCGATTCCAATCCCCTCTTCCTTCTTAAATAATCTGGACAGATAATCTGCAGAAAGGAAGAATTTTTTTGCAAGGAATTCGATCCTCAGTTCTTCCTGAAGATTTGCCGTAATATACGACTTCACCTGTTTGACAATCTCCTCCCTGGAAGCCGGGCCTTCCTGTACCTCGCCTTCCCTGATAATCTGTTTCATCCATTCCCTTCCGAATGCCTGATATTTGTCATTCTCCCAGTTACGGTTTATCTCTTTTGCTATATGAAGCAGTTTTTCCTCCAGTTCTTCATAAACCATCGGCTTTACAATATAATCCTTGCAGTCAAGCGCTATTGCCCTTCTTGCATAATCAAATTCTTCATGACACGTCATAATAATACGCACTGTTTTCGGATACTGCATCCTAATCCATTCCAATAGATCCAAACCGGAGCCGTCAGGCATTTCAATATCACACAAAACAATATCAATCGTATCCTGGTAAAACAGCTTCTTGCTCTCTTCAATGGATGTCGCCTGATAAACAGTCTGAAAACACAGATTTTCCCACCGGACTCCTGCCATAATTCCATTGATTATTTCTATTTCATCATCTATTATCAACAGATTCATCTTTCATTTCCTTTCCATCCTCTCCCGCAAAATGACAGGGAAACTCCATCCATACCTGAGTCCCTTCACCTTTTTGTGAAGTAATATGAAAATGTGCGTCCTGTCCGTAAAAGCTACGCAGCCTTTTCACACAATTCCATATTCCCACATGCCTTCCGCGGCTGTCACAGATAATCTGTCCCTGAGATATCTGTTCCAGCAGTTCTTCATCAATACCCCTTCCGCTGTCACATATCGAAATCCGCAGAGTGGAATCATTTTTTTTAATAATTACAAGAATTTCTATCTCTTCTCCGGGCACCAATGCATATTTTGTACTGTTTTCCACAAAATTCTGTATAATCAGAGGCGGAATCATTTCCTCCATCAGCTCTTCATCCACATCAAACATAATATAAAAGGCATTTGGATACCGTATTTTCTGTACCTTACTATATACCTTAATAAAATCAATCTCCGACTGTATCGTTACAAATTCCGAAGTATTCCGCAGCGCATATCGGAAGTATTTCGACAAGTTTAAAGAAAATTCCCGAATTTCTGCTATTTTATTATTCATTGTGAGGCTATAGATAGTATTCAGCGAATTTAATAACAAATGCGGATTTATCTGCAGCTTTAAATTAATCAGCTGTTCTTTTTCTTTTTCCAGCTTTAATTCATATGCTTCAATTTTCAAATCCTTACTGTAATTAAGCACGCTGTTAAAAGCCTGTTCAATTTCACTGAATTCCTGTGTTTTTGAAAAGTGCTGAATCCGGTATTCTGTATTTCCCTTAAGGATTTCCTGCATAGCACAGGAAATCCCTTTCATAGGTATCAAAAAGAGCTTTCTCAAAAGAAGCATAAAAATTGGAAGCAGCACCAGCATTAAAATAGAGCAGTACAGAATAAATCTGTCCCTTATGGAAATTCTGCCCGACATACTGTTTTTGGGCAGATAAAGCTCTAATCTGACATCCACATGGGTAAATCCAGCTTCAAGCTTCGTATATTGTGAAAAATCATTATCCTTATATCCCTTATCCGATAAATTGATGCGCTTTCCATTTCCCGGCAGATAAACCGCCAGAATATCCTGCGTCTCCACATTATTGCTGAATTGTTCCCATAATTCGTTCAGCTGAAGAATATATCCAATCTCAACAAACTGATTGCTGTAAGATTTCAACAGATACTGTGTCTTTCCATGCTCAATAATATCAGGCCTGGCGAAATTATCTTTCCGCATCAGTTGTTCCTCCAGATATTCCTGCGCATCCAATGGAATTTTATCAAGCTGTTTCACGATATAAATATCTTCATTATGCGGAATCCTCACATAAAAACCCGCTGCTAATGGAAAATACTTCAGCAGATTATCCAGTTCGTCCCTGAGCCAGATCCTTGCCTGCTGATACCTGGAATCCTTTTCGTTAAGACGAAGCGCAGAATAAGTATTATCCGCATAAAGGATAAGCTGAATATAATTTTCAATCGCTTCAAGGCTCGTATCATACTGCTTTACCAGCATTTTCATGCTGTTCTGTTTGACATTAACCACCTGCTCCTGTGCTTCCTTCATATTGACTCTGCTTGCAGCCAGGGACAATGCAAGGGCGGGCAGGCTAATCAGGAAAAACAGCAGAACAATCTGAAATTTTAATGTATACCGTCTCATTTCCCCTCATTTCCGGGACAGCATTTTGCTGTTGCAGTAATTTTACCCCAATCCCAATAAAACATCCGGTCAGTATAATTATATATATTTCCGCAGAAATCCCTCCACCGCATCCAACGCTTCATCGCAGTTGAATCCCATAAACCCGTGATTGGCGCCGGCCAGCTTGATGAATTCCACATTTTTCCCCAGTTCCTTCATTCTTTCGTACAGTCTGCAGCTCTGGTTAAAGGGCACCAGCATGTCGCTTCCGCCGTGCATGATAAGCAGGGGCGGCGTATCCTTTTCCCGGGAAAGATAATTCATGGGAACCGTGGCATCGGCCAGCTCCGGGTTTTCCAGGACATTTTTGCGGCCGATGACAAAGCCCTCCGGGCTGTCTGCCTGTGTGTGATCCATGGAGCTGGGGTAATAATTCATTTTTGCGATGTCCGTGGGACCGTACCAGTCCACAATGCATTTTACGGCCGCAGACTGTTCACGGTAGGCATCCATGTCCGGTTCCCCGTCTCCTGTAAAGCCTGCCATCAACGCGGTATGGCCGCCGCTGGAATCTCCCCACAGAGCGGTCCTGTCCGCATCCACGCGATATTTACCTGCATTGATTTTCATGTAACGGATAGCGGCCTTTGTATCCTGAACCTGCGCCGGAAAGGGGGCGATATCACTGGGCCGGTATTCCACAATGGCTACGGCAAAGCCCCGCTGCGCCATCCGGATCAGATTTGGAAGATGATCAAAAACGTCCTGTTTATGCCAGGCGGATCCCTGCACAAACATAATCAGCGGCCATTTCCTATCCGGCTCCTGCCCTGATTTAGGCACCATGATCTGGAGATGCAGGTTAATGCCTCCCCTGTTGGCATACACCACATTCGGAAGAAATTCCACCCCAAAACCATAGGTGTCCTTCCAGTCCACTGTTTTAACTCCCTCCGGCAGCTCCTCCGATTCCGGGAACTGCTCCGGCGGCACCTGAAGCGGCGGTATTAATTTCAATCCTTCCAAGTCACTCATATTGTAATCCTCCTGTCTGTTTCCTGCCTGTCCGTAACAATACGGGGTTTTTGCATTCTTCTGTTATTGTATCACAGATCCCTCCGGCTGTTTCCTCCTTTTCCCGTCCCCATAAAAAATCAGCCCTCCCCATTGACCAAAAACAGGGCCTCCGGACCCGGGATTGCAGTATGCACTCCCGGCCCGGCAGCCCTGACGACATTTTTACGATAAGTCTCCTGTTTCAGGCTTTTCTTACTTTATCAGGCAATTTCAGAGTAAAAAATATAATCTCCTGCCTCCACCTCCATCGTCTTTCCGGCAATTACTATCTCGGCGGGTGACGGTGTGGTTATTTCATAGCGGATTCTGCCTTCCTCCTGCTTCCAGAGGGAACGGACGGTTCCTTTCCTTGTTTCAATGGAAGCTTCCAGCCAGTCCAGCCTGCTGTCGGGCTGGGGGGCTATTTTTACCCTGGCAAAGCCCGGCGCATCCTCCACCGTCTGAATTCCTGCCGCTGCCTCGTATACCCAGTCGGCTACCGCGCCGTATGCGTAGTGATTGAAAGAGTTCATATCCGTGCTCCAGAAGTCCCCGTTTTCCATGATGCCGTCCCAATGCTCCCAGACGGTAGTGGCCCCTTTTGTAACAGGATAGAGCCAGGAAGGATATTCCGTGCGCAAAAGCAAGGTATAGGCAAGCTCCGTATGTCCGTAGCTGCTCAGTACGTGAAGCAGATAGGGGGTTCCCACAAAACCGGTCTGCAGCTTGCTTCCGCAGGCTTTTATCATCTCCGCCAACGCATCTGCGGTTTTCTGAGGATCCTCGGCAAGCCCGAAATGCACGGCAAGGACATGCTCTGTCTGCGTCCGGTAATCTGTGAAGGTTTTGCGGAAGGTATCCACGATCCCCTGATACAGCCTCTCATACTCACTTACATCCTCTCCCAGCACCCTGCCGGCCTTTACCACAAGGGAGGTGGAATAGGCATAGAAGGCAGAGGCTATAAAATCCGCCCTGCTGGATCCCTTATAGCTTCCCACAGGCGCGTCCAGGCCGAGCCAGTCCTCATAATGCTCCCCGCCGGTCCAAAGGTACGGATCCTTTGTGCTATTGGTAATGAAGCCGATATATTTTTTCATACAGTCAAACTGCTGTCTGAGGATTTCCTTATCCCCATAGGTCATATATATCTGCCAGGGGCAGATGGCAGCGGCGTCATCCCAGGCAGCGCTGCCGCTTCCCACATAAAGGGTGGGGACCACATGGCCTATTGAGCCGTCCGGACGCTGATCCGCAGCCATGTCCGCCAGCCACTTGGTAAAGAACCGGTCCACATCAAAATTATAGCTTGCCGTCTTGACAAAAGCCTGCGCGTCTCCCGTCCATCCCATGCGTTCGTCACGCTGCGGGCAGTCCGTGGGCACATCCAGGAAATTGCCCTTCTGTCCCCAGATAATATTGCTGAACAGCTGGTTCAGAAGCGGATTGGAGGAACGGAGACGGCCGGTGCGCTTCATGTCCGAATGAACCGCCACCGCATAGAACTGATCTGCACAGGGAGTCCCCGGGAACTGATCCAGCCTGATATAACGGAATCCGAAAAATGTCATTTTAGGCTTATAGGTCTGCACCCCGTCGCAGCAGGTATAATAAATCTTGGATTTGGCGGAGCGGTAGTTGGCATTATAGAAGTTACCGTCCTTATCCAGCACCTCCCCGTGGGAAATTTCCACCTTTTCCCCGGCCTTTGCGTCTACCGTAAACTGTATGTAGCCTGTTACCTCCTGGCCGAAATCCACCACGACCTCTCCATTCGGCGCGGTAAAGCAGCGCGCTGCCTTCACATATTCGTGCTCTGTTATTTTTTCGCCTTGCTGGGGGATCAGATTGTCGGTTGTTCGCTCAAGAAGCACCACAGGCTGATAATCTGAAACTTCAAAGCTGGCGTCATAGACCTCACCATCGTAGATTTCGCTGAACCGGATCCTGCTTTCGGCGGCCTGCCATGTCTCATCCGTGGGAATCACAGCGGTTGTTGTATCCGTAAAGGTAATTTTGATTTCCGCAATCAGGCCTGCGGGAATTGCCGCCCGCCGCGCTTTCCCCTCTTCCGTAATCCAGCCGGGAACAGGGCTTCTGTACCAGCCCTTTCCTACCGTGATTTCCAGGCGGTTCCTGTCTTCCACCAGTTCCGTGATATCATAGCACTGGTACTGATGCCTCGTTTCATAAGAGGTCCAGCCGGGAGCGAGCACATAGTCCCCAACGCGCTTTCCGTTCAGCTGTGCTTCATAGACCCCCAGTGCAGTTACCTGAAGCTGCACCGATTTGATTTCCTTCCCCGGAAAATCTCCTTTGTTAAATTCCCTGACAAACACAGGGCAGACATCCCCCATACTCTGCGCAGGTCCAATCCATTTTCCCTTCCATTCCATAAGTAATCCTCTCCTTTTCTTTTTACAGGCTGACCCTGTTTCTCTTGTTTCTGTATTGCTGCGGCGTACATCCAAAGCTTTCCTTGAAATTTCTGTAAAAGCAGCTGATATCGGAATAGCCTATCGCCTCTGCCACCTCTTCCATATTGCAGGTGGAATTCTCTATCATATTGGCCGCCTGCTTCATCCGGAATTCCTTTAACAGAAAACGGAAGGTTTTTCCCGTTTCCCTGCGGATATAACGGCTCAGGTAGCCTTCGCTTTTCCCAAAATGCTTTGCCACCGAGGTGAGCGTAACCGTAGTATAGTTTTCGCGGATGTACCGGATCATCACCGGAAGGACCGCCTCACTGGCGCTGATGCTGCCCACATCCTCCATCTTCTGCTGATGCGCCTTCAGCGTCCAGCCAAACAGCAGCATTACGTAACCCTTCATCATAAGATTGCCTCCGGCAGGCGCGCTTTTCCGGCAGAAAAGCCCCTCCCCGCACATGTCCAGGACTATGCTGCGCAGCCGTTCATCCTTTCCGCAGCGCACCACCAGCGCCCGGTTGCTTCCCTTGCTGTAGAGCATCTGCCAGAAAAAGTCGGATATACTGTCATTTTCCAGAAGCAGGCTGTAAAAGGAATCCCCGAAGGTGCTCCTTTTCAGGATAATATTCACGGTAACCGCGTCCTCCTCACCGGTAAAAACTGCCTGGTTCATCTCCGGCGGGATAATGACAAAATCCCCCTCGTTCAGCACGGTTTCCCTGTCCTGGGTTTTATCCTGCACAAAAAAGCGGCAGCCTCCGCGAAGGGCGTACACAATTTTGATAAATTTCAGATTATGGTAAAAGGGCGGCGCATACCGGTCATGTAAAATAACCGCCGCTTCGATGCTCTCATTTTCAAAGCAATCCTGTTCGGTAAGGAGATTCCCCATAAAAACAGGTGGCTCTTCTCCAAGCGCATAGCCGCTGTGGTCCGTTGCCCGGAACCGCTCCTTGAATTCCTCCCAGTTCCAAACCACATTCCGGAAGGCTTCCGGATTGGCAAGGTAGATTTCTCTGCAGCTTTTTTCGTAATCCCGGAGGGGAATCAGCTTTTCTTCTATTTCCTCATGATTCATGGACATGTTTTCCTTTTCAGTGGTATATGGAGACGGAATATTCCCTTAATACCGGGCTTTTTCTCATCATAAACGTTTTGTCATAAAAAGTCACTATCCTTTCCGGCTGTCTTTTTATGACCTTTCCTTCCATGCAAAAAAAGCCACTGCAGAAACCTGTTTGGCGCTTCTGCAATGGCATCTTTTTATGTTCCCGTCCGTTCACTTCAGGAGAGCAGGTTGATTCCTTCCCCGTCCTTCGGCCGGATATGCATTTCTATCCTGCAGTCAGCCAGGTACTCATAATTGACCTCCAGCGCATAGTCCACATTGACGCTGATTTCCTTTTCTTCCTCCGTAAACGTAACCCTGCTGGTGTCCAGGCCGATGAGGATGCTTCCATAGGGAGTGAGATAGCTGGTCATGTTTTTCTTGTTTTCTTCAAAAACCATATATACATTGACCGTTCCCCGTTTGGTCAGGTTCATCTCATGTTCTTTAAACTTGATGATATTTCTAGTCGGCTCGTCACAGCCCTCCATAAGCTCATCATATATGATATAGTGCGTATCATTTTTTTTATAATACTGGCCCCACTGGATTGTTTCAATTTCTTCACTGTCCATTTCCTGGTCGAACTGAAGCCCTCTGATGGAAACCATTACTTCCTTTGTCATATTTATTCCAGACCTCCCGTCTGTTGTCAGTATTCTTCTATGTTAATGGTTTTAGCCGACAGGATGCCGTACTTGATGATGGAATTGGCAAATGTTTTGAACTTATCCGCACCATCGCTCACATAAAATTTATACTTATTGTCTCCCAGCGCCGGTGCCTGGGGGTTAAGCAGGTCATGCTCCGCCAGCAGCCTTTTCAGCTCAATGGCGGTTTCATAGGCCGGATTGACCAGTGTTACCTTATCTCCCATAATCCTGCCTACTGTGGAACGGATCAGGGGATAATGAGTGCAGCCCAGGATCAGTGTATCTATGCCGATATCTATCAGTTCCGTCAAATATCTGGAGGCGATTTCATCCGTTACCGGATCCTGCCACAGCCCTTCCTCCACAAGGGGGCAGAACAGCGGGCAGGCCTTTCCGATGACACGTGCATCCGGATTGATATTATGTATGTACTCCGTGTAAATCTGGCTGCCTATTGTTCCCTCTGTGCCGATAACGCCGATTTTGCCATTTTGCGTTACCTCGGCCGCAACCCTGGCTCCCGGCTTTACCACGCCGATGATTGGCATCTGTATTTCCTTCTCCAGACTGTCAAGCGCATAGGCGCTCGCCGTATTGCAGGCCACCACTATAGCCTTCACATCCTGGGTTTCCAGGAAACGTACTATCTGTCTGGAATATCTGGTAATGGTATCCTTTGATTTACTGCCATAAGGCAGCCTTGCTGTATCGCCGAAATATACTATTTTTTCATTGGGTATCTGGCGCATAATCTCCCGTGCCACCGTAAGGCCGCCCACACCGGAATCAAATACCCCGATGGGCGCATGCTGCAGCTGTTTTATATTCTGTGCCATTCCTTCCTCGATTCCGCCGTTCATCACGGCTTTTTACGATGATGGAGTTCACCTGACGGCCTTTGCCGCGCTCATTTTTCCGTTCACCGCAGCCGCGGACGTTTCCTTCTGCGCTTGCGTCTGTTTGACGGCCTCATCCGCTTTTTCCGGCATGAGCTTTTCCATAAAGCTGAATCGGATCGTTACCTCGCCCTCTCCCGCTTCCAGAATTTCATAATAATCCGCCACGTTTCCATCGGCTTCCACAGGCGTTCCATCCTCTATTTTCTGATAGGCATCCGTGGCAAAGGTGAATTCCGGATAAAAAACACTCCAAAAGCTGAATGCTATCAGCCCTGCCGCCGCAATGTCCCTGATAATTTCTTTATATTTCATGCTGTCACTTTCCTCCGGTCCGTTATATTGGAAAGTATTGACAGCATCACGGCATCCTATACCCTGGAGGATCCTTTATATTGCTGGATCTGGTTCATGATGGACTGCTCCTGGTTATAAATATGCATTTTAATAGCCCGCGCACCCGCATCCTTATCCCGGCTGCTGATGCATCTGTAAATCTCTTCGTGTTCCTCAATAAGCCTTACATGCTGGCTCACATCCTTGATGTATTCCAGGCGGTAGCGGTACATCTGCTGGGAAAGGTTTCCCACCATCTGGGCCAGCTTTTCATTCCGGCTCCCCTGTACAATAATATCGTGAAGCGCAACGTCGGCTTCCGCTATCTTTACTGCGTCCTGGGTCCTGGTGACCTGTGCAAACCGGTCGCAGGCCTCTCTGAGCGCACGGATTTCTTCTTCCGAAATCCTTTCACAGGCAAGCTCCATTGCCAGCGCGTCCAGCGCCTGGCGCACCTCCAGTACATCCCGCAGGCCCTTGGCGGTTATCTGCGCCACCTCGGCGCCGCGTCTGGGTATCATGGTAACCAGGCCCTCAAGCTCCAGCTTGCGGATAGCTTCCCTGATAGGCGTACGGCTTACGCCCAGCTTATTGGCCAGATGGATTTCCATCAGCCTTTCTCCGGGCTTCATTTCTCCCTTCAGAATGCTTTCTCTGAGGGTATTAAATACAACGTCCCTTAACGGCAGGTAATCGTTTGTGTTTTCTTCTATCTTCATCACTGCTCCTGTCTGCGCATGGCGCGCATGCATCATTTGGCCAGGCACGTTTTGTCGGTAAAGGATGTCAGATACACCTGCTTTGCCAGCCCGGACCTTTTCAGGGCCTCATAAGCCGCAGATGCCTCCGCCTTCCTGTCATACAGTGCAAAAACCGTGGGGCCGCTTCCGCTCATCAGGGCGCCCAGCGCTCCCCTGTCCCTGAGGAACTGTTTGATCTGCGCAATCACCGGGTATTCCTTCTCCGTCACGGTTTCCAGCACATTTTCCAGCCGGTCCGCCACGCCGCGGATGCTTCCGGCGCGGATGCTGTCAATTATCCCGTCAATATCCGGATGCTTTTCCAGCTTATCCGCCTGCAGATGCTCATATACAAACTTCGTAGACACATAAATGGGCGGCTTGGCTATAATACAGAAGCAGTCAGGAGCCGGCGGCAGAGCCGTCAGTATCTCCCCGATACCTTCCGAAAGCGCGGTTCCTCCCTGGATACAGTAAGGAACATCTGCGCCGATTTGCACCGCCAGGCTCTGCATTCTCTCAAGGGTCATCCCCAGCCCGAACAGCTCATTCATCCCCACAAAAACCGCGGCGGCATCCGTGCTTCCGCCGGCCATGCCGGCCGCCACGGGTATTTTCTTCTTCAGATGCACGTTCAGCCCTTCCCGGATCCCATATTCCTTCCTGATTAGCTCCGCTGTCTTCACCACCAGGTTATGCCCGTCTGTGGGAAGCGCGCGCATATTCGTGGTCAGAAGGACAGAAGTCTCCTTCTGCCTGCGGAAGCTGAGTTCATCATACAGGCCCACGGTCTGCATGATCATACGTACCTCATGATAGCCGTCTTCCCTGCGTCTTATGACATCCAGGCCGAGATTGATCTTGGCCATCGCTTTTAATGTAATTGATTCCATAATTTTCTTCTCCGTCCGGATTGTATACACTGATTGTACTTAAGTATATACAATTAGGGCTGGTTCGTCAATGTTTATCTTTTGCCGGCCTGAGCCTGCAAAGCCGCATAAATACTGGGAATAAAGTACATTTGACAGTTCGTCTTAGTTTATGATATTTTATCTCGGTTTATTCCGGTTTGATAAAGGAGTCCAAAGGAGAAACCGTCAATGGTTATATAAAAAAAGCCATTGATGAACGAATGGAACGTGACAACAGAGCATCCCAGGAATAGTTCTTCACTACTCACCCATACTATGGATATTCACAAACCGAATATCCTTCTATCATGAAAGGAAATGACTTTATGCCGTTACCAAGGGAACGGATTTATACTATTGATGATATTTACGCTCTGCCGGATGGAGAACGCGCTGAACTGATTGACGGTCAGATTTATTACATGGCCCCTCCCAGCCGGAGACATCAGGATATCATTGGAGAACTCTTTGCAACCATTCGGGATTATATTCACGGCAACAATGGTGCCTATCGGGCTTATATCTCCCCATTTGCCGTATTCCTGAATGAGAACGACAGAAACTATGTTGAACCGGATATCAGTGTTATTTGTGACCAAAATAAACTGAATGACAAGGGCTGTGTTGGTGCTCCCGACTGGATAATAGAAATCGTTTCTCCCAGCAGCAGGCCAATGGATTATAACAAAAAGCTATTCAAATATCGCACCGCCGGTGTTCGGGAATATTGGATTGTTGACCATGATAAAGACCGTATCACTGTTTACCATTTTGAAGCGGACGATATGAACGAATATTCCTTCACGGATAATGTGCCTGTAGGAATTTATCCTGACTTTTCCATCAATCTGTCAAAACTGAATATCTGACCTCACACCTGCTGCCGCCAGATTATTTCTGAATGGCAGCAGTTTTTTGCACACCCTAATCTTACTATTTATTTCATAGAAATAACATTAAATATATGCTATGATAATATCGCACGGTAAAAAAGTTCTTTACATAAAAATCTCCATTCCGCCGCCTTTTAGTTGGCGGCACAAATGCCTTTTCAGACAGCTTGTGAAAGTGCGCCATTTTTTTCTGCCATCTACTTTCTTTCACACTAAACCTCCCTGGCAGAATGATGTTGAAAACATTCCTTTATTTGAACAACGAAAAGAATATCTTTATGAATACCAACAACATACATGACTTTATGCCGTTACCTGGGGAACGGTTTTATAACATTGATGCTTTTTACGCTATGCCGGAGGGAGAACGGGCAGAACTCATTAACGGCCAGCCTTACCGGACGGCTGCCCAGTATTACAAAGGATAACATATATGATGAATATAATAATTGAAAAAGCCGGGGAAAGCGATATTGATGCGCTTTCCCAGTTTTATGATGAAGTAAATGATTACCTTGCATCCCATATCAACTATCCCGAATGGAAACGTGGGATTTATCCGGCCAGGGATACGGCTGAAAACGCCGTACTGGAGGGCACTGCCTATGCCGCCAGGGAAAACGGCCGTATTATCGGTTCTTTCATCCTGCGCCAGGTGCCGGAAAATGGTTATGAAAAGGCGGACTGGCATTTTCCTTCCGATTATGACAATATTATCGTTGTCTATACGCTGGCGGTGCACCCGGATTATTCCGGAAAGGGCGTGGGAAGGCAGCTGGTGGATTTCGTCATCGATTATGGGCGGGAAAATGGCATGAAGGCCGTGCGCCTGGATGTTTATGAAAAAAATGAGCCGGCAATCCGTCTGTACCAGAAATGCGGTTTCCAGTATATTGATACTGTGGATTTGGGGTATGGGAAGTACGGGCTGGACAGGTTTGCACTGTTTCAGAAGCTTTTATGAAAAATAAGCACTGTCCTGGGCACACCAATCGAGTAGGAGAAAATTTCTCTGATTA
>NZ_KE992781.1:46560-98097 GCF_000466465.2 Clostridium sp. KLE 1755 | reverse complement strand
TGGAAACCCCCTTTCTGCTGGGATTTTTCCATCCTGTGATCTACCTGCCCGCCGGGATGTCCCAGGAAGAGCAGCACCATGTGATTTCTCATGAAAACGAACACTTTTCCCGCCGGGATTATCTTGTTAAGCCATTCTGTTTTCTTGCTGCCCTGCTGCACTGGTTTAATCCCCTTGTCTGGTTTTATTTCAAGCTGATGACAGAGGACATGGAGCGTTCCTGCGACGACCGGGTGCTCCGTAAAATGACGTCACAGGAGCGTGCCGGATATGCGGAAACACTGCTGCATCTGGGTATGAAAAGCAGCGGTATCCATCTGCTTGCGCCCATGGCCTTCGGAGAAAGCAATACCAAAAAACGGATTCAGCATGCTCTCGGCTTCAGGAAGCCTGCCGGCTGGCTATGCACCGCGGCGCTGCTTCTGGTGGCGGCAGCTGCAGTCGTCCTTCTGACTTCGCCGGAAAGAAAAGAGCCCGTACCGGAAGCTGTGGCAGAGACAATTCCAGCAGACGGTGAGGCTCTGTCAGCAGACGAGCTGGCTGCTTATCTTTCCGCCGGAAGGACTCCTTATATCGGAAGCCCCTTCCAGGATCAGGCTTTGTTTGGAAGGCTCCCCGTACCGGAGGAGCTGGTCTATGAGAAAATGGAACTGCAGACCTCGGAGGAACCTTATGAACTGCGCATGATCTACCGGGTAAAAGACGGCAGCCAGCGGCCGGAGGATTCCGGGTGGACCTTCTCCAATGCGGTTTTGCTTTTCGCCACAATAGAAAACGCAGGGAAAATCAGCTATGCTATCGAGGAAGGCAATAACACCTATTATCACCAGTATGAACGAAGCAGTCTGGAGGAGGTTTTCGGCCCTCTGTATGAGTATTCCTCAGACAGGGATAAAACAAGACAGCTTCTGGCGAAGCTGGAAGCCTATGCTTCAGAGAATTATCCTGATGGTTTATATACCGCTGTTTCCGGGCAAGTCCTAAATTCTGACATTGATTTTATGACAAAGGAAGAAGCCGAGCTGCTTCCTCCGGCACAGCCGGAGGAGGGTATTCTCATGGAAACTGACAGGGATACCTGCACCGCAGAAGATACCAGCCTTACCCTGACCATTTCAAACTTTACCGGACAGACTGTTTATTACGGTGACGAATATCGTATGCTGATAAAAGAAAACGGAGGCTACCGTGAGCTGCCCATGAAGGAAAATACGGCATGGCTTCAGGTCCTGCGGGTCATCCCCGCCGGAGGCAGCGCCGAAGAAACCATCGATTTTTCCATTATGTATGAAGGAACAGCGCCGGGAGAATATCTCATACAGAAGGTCTTTACCATAGAACATGAAAACGGGGAAAATGAGGACTATATCCTGCAGGCCGCTGTCAGAGTGGAAGAATAGGCTCCTTTTTTACCGCCCTATATTAACCGAAAAGCTGGGACTTTTTATTAAATAAAATGGTATACTGATAAAAAGTATTTGTGTATGGGAGGGGCTGTATATGTCAAAATGGAAGAAGGGGCCGCGCGCATGGGTTAAATGGGGGCTGATTGCATGCATAACGGTTCTAATCTGTTTTCTCTGCTACAGGATAGAAGCAGGGGGCAGACAGTTTGATCATGAATTTGATGATGGAAGCCGTGTTTCCATCGGCTCGCCGGATCAGGAAATGTCGCAGCGGCTTCATAAGCTGTGCCGGGTCTGGGGTTTTGCAAAGTATTACCATCCTAAAATCCTGAAGGGCGATGTCAACTGGGATTACGAGCTTTTCCGCGTCCTTCCGGCTATTATCGGCGAATCGGACGAAGAGGAAGTCAATGCTGTTTTATATGACTGGATTCATAAGCTGGGGACGGTGAAGGAGAATGAATCTGAGGAAAAGGGCGAGATAGCTCAGGAGGCCGGAACGGACTGGATTTATGACAGCAGCTACTTATCCCCGGAGCTGAGCAGCCTTCTTATCAATATTTCCAAATCAGGCTATATAGATAAAAACCGTTCCTATGTTTCCTTTGATAATATAATGGTTCCCCATTTCACCGGTGAGGAAAGCTACCCTGACATGAATTATGCCGATCAGGGCTACCGTATGCTGGGTCTTTTCCGTTACTGGAATATGATAGAGTATTATTATCCTTATAAGGACATAATCGGGGAGGACTGGGACAGTGTATTCCTGGAATTCCTGCCCCGTTTTATGGAGGGTACGGATGAGCTTTCTTATAAGATGGCCTGTGCTGAGCTGACAACGAAAATACACGATTCCCATGCTTATGCTTTCGATGAGGCAGCAGCTCTGATGGGAGGCGTGCTGATTGCACCGTTCACTTTTACCCATACGGGAGAAAATATTGTTGTGGACGGAATTGACGCGGATTATCCGCCCGGTATTGAAACCGTACTGCCGGGTGACATCATCCTGAAAACAGACGGCATAGAGATATGGGATTATATCGCGGAGAAAAGCAAAATCAAATCCCGCTCCCGGGACACTGTGGTGCTCAATGACCTGCCTGAAGATATTTTCCGGGGATATGCGGATGAAATCACGCTGACCGTAAAAAGGGACGATGAAATTTTTGATATTGCCGTTCCCTGCATTGAACGGGTCAGGAGTGAATCCATCAATGAGCCTGAACCGGTTTCCCATCGGCTGCTTGGGAATTCCATCGGCTATATCGATCCGGGTGCATTGAAGGCAAAAGAAATCTTTACCATCATGGAAGAATTTAAGGATACGCTGGGTATCATTGTGGATCTGCGCCATTATCCCAGCGATTTCATCGTTTATTCCCTGGGCTGCCTTATTATGCCGGAACAGAAGAACTATGTTATCATGTCCCGGCCGTCCCTGACGGTCCCCGGCCGGTTTATTTTAGATAAACCCATGTATGTTGGTGTTGATAATCCGGATTACTATAAAGGCAAAGTGGTTCTTTTGATGAATGAATGTACCCAGAGCCAGGCGGAATTTACTATCATGGCGCTCAGGCAGGCGCCCAACGCGGTTGTCATAGGTTCCCCTTCCATCGGAGCCGACGGCAATGTGGCCAACATGGTATTTCCGGGAGCTGTGCATACCTCCATGACAAGCCTGGGCGTCTATGATACGGATATGTCGCAGACACAGAGGGTGGGGCTGACTCCGGATATTTATGTGGAACCCACCATCCAGGGAATCCGGGAAGGCCGTGATGAACTGATTGAAAAGGCGGTGGAGGTTATTCTGGAAAGTGCTTCCTCATAATATTTTTTAAACGCAGCGCATCGGATTTTTAACATCTGATGCCGCTGCGCTTTTTTTATTTAATCATAAAGCCTGCGGATTCGTTTCCTGAAAAGCTTCCCTGTATTTTCTAATCCTGATTATTCTTTTTTCACAGTCAAAATGACTGTGAAACACACGTATTCATGTAAAACGCAAGGCACAATTGAATATTAAAGTGTACACAATTGATTTGCTTCTTGTAAAAATATATTAATATTTTTTAAATATAAAAGGTAAAATTATTCAATTATGCTAGTATACAGGATAAATATATGTTATAATTTTAACAGTCTTAAAATCCTCAGAATCAGAAAATACATAAAATATGCAAAAGCAGAAGGAAAGGGGAAGTTACATATCAATGAGCCGACTGAAAATCAGCACACCAGACCGGGCCCAGCTGACTGTGGAACGGTTGTACAAGGATTTGGAGCGTCATATCGTTGCCAGCCCGCCGGGTCTGTGCCCGGTGGATTTGCAGCTGTCATTTCTCAAGCTGTGCCATGCGCAGACCTGCGGTAAGTGTGTACCCTGCCGTATAGGCCTGGGACAGCTTCAGAATCTGCTGGAACAGGTTCTGGACGGCACCGCAACCATGGACACCCTGGCGCTTATCGAAGAAACCGCCAACAACATTACGGATTCCGCAGACTGCGCCATCGGCTTTGAAGCCGCCCATATGGTGCTGGCAGGACTCCAGGGCTGCAGAGATGACTTTATCTATCATATTGAGCACGGAAAATGCTCTTATTCCATCACCCAGCCGGTGCCCTGCGTGGCACTCTGTCCTGCGGGGGTGGATATTCCAGGTTATATTGCGCTGGTGGGAGAGGAACGGTACGCGGATGCCGTATCTCTTATCCGTAAGGACAATCCCTTCCCCACCGCATGCGCCCTCATCTGCGAACATCCCTGCGAAGCCCGCTGCCGCCGGAATATGATTGACAGCTCCGTCAACATCCGCGGCCTGAAGAGAATGGCCGTGGACAATGCACGGGCCAATACAGTCCCGGTGCCTCCCAAAGCGCCGTCCACAGGAAAACGGATCGCCATTGCCGGAGGCGGCCCCGGCGGCCTTTCCGCCGCTTATTATCTGGAGCTGATGGGGCATCATGCTGTTGTTTTTGAGCAGAAAAGCAAGCTGGGCGGAATGCTGCGCTACGGAATTCCCAACTACCGTTTCCCGAGGGAACGGCTGGACGAGGATATTGAAGCGATTCTGTCCACCGGCGTGGAAGTACATACCAATGTGAATATCGGGAATGGGGAAAACGACATTCCCTTAAGCCGCCTCCGTGAGGAATTTGACGCGGTTTATATTGCTATAGGCGCACATACCGATAAGAAGGTGGGGATGGAGGGAGAGGATGCCCACGGCGTAATATCCGCGGTGGAAATGCTCCGTAGCATCGGGGACGGCAATCCCCCTGATTTTACAGGAAAACGTGTGGTTGTAGTAGGCGGCGGAAACGTGGCCATGGACTGCACCCGTTCCGCGCTGCGCCTTGGCGCTTCCAAGGTTGGCATCGCTTACCGCAGGCGCCAGAATGACATGACCGCCCTGCCGGAGGAGGTGGAGGGCGCAATTGCGGAAGGCGCCGAGCTTTACAGCCTGAAAGCCCCGGTAAGGGTGGAAGCTGATGAAAAGGGAAATGTGGCCGCACTTTGGGTAGAACCGCAGATTATCGGCCCCATTGACGCATGGGGCCGCGCCCGTCCGGTAAAGGCCAACGTGGAACCCAAAAGAATCCCCTGTGATATCGTCATCGTTGCTGTCGGCCAGGGTATTGAATCCCGCCATTTTGAAGATTCCGGCGTCCCTGTGAAAAGAGGGACCATTGAAGCGCTGGAGGAATCCACGGTAAAGGATATCCCCGGCATCTTCGCAGGCGGCGACTGTGTAACAGGTCCCGCCACGGTTATCCGTGCCATCGCGGCAGGAAAGGTGGCGGCCGCAAATATTGATGAATACCTGGGCTATCATCATGTCATAGCCTGCGATGTGGATATCCCCCAGGTAAATTACGGGGACAAGAAGGCCTGCGGACGCGTCAATATGGAAGAGCGGGAAGCTGACGAGAGGAAGCAGGATTTCTGTGAAATAGAACGCTGCATGACCAGAGAAGAGGCGGCGCAGGAAGCCGGACGCTGTCTGCGCTGTGATCATTACGGATATGGGAACCTGAAAGGAGGCCGCGCGGCAATATGGTAACACTGACAATAGACAACAGGAAAATCAGCGTGCCGGAAGGTACGACAATCATGAAGGCAGCGGCGTCCGTGGGGATTATGATTCCCCATCTCTGCTATCTGGAGGGCATCAACGAAATCAGCGCCTGCAAGGTATGCGTGGTGGAAATGCAGGGAAAAACCAAACTGATCACCGCCTGCAATAACCCGGTGGAGGAGGGCATGGTGCTTTTTACTAATTCCCCCAAGGTGCGTTCCGTCAGGCGGACAAACGTGGAACTGATTTTATCCCAGCACAACAGCAACTGCGCCACCTGCGTCAGGAGCGGAAACTGTAACCTCCAGAAGCTGTCCAATGATCTGGGCATCATTGACATCCCTTATGAAAAAGAAATTACGGAAATGCCGTGGAATAACAGTTTCCCGCTGATCAGGGATTTCGGCAAATGTATCAAATGCATGCGCTGCGTACAGTTCTGCGATAAGGTACAGGACCTGCATATCTGGGACGTACAGAACACCGGTTCCAGAACTACAGTGGATGTTTCCCGGAACCGGAGGATAGAAGAATCTGACTGCAGCATCTGCGGACAATGTATTACCCATTGTCCAACGGGCGCGCTGCGGGAACGGGATGATACCGCAAAGGTTTTCCGCGCTCTGGCCGATCCGGAAACCATTACCGTGGTGCAGGTGGCCCCCGCCGTCAGAGCGGCCTGGGGAGAAGCGCTGGATCTGCCTGCTTATATGGCCACGGAAGGGCGCATGGCGGCGGCCCTTAAGAAAATAGGTTTTGATTATGTGTTTGACACCAATTTTTCCGCAGATCTGACCATTATGGAAGAAGGGAACGAGCTGCTTGCAAGGCTTGCCGATCCGGAAGAGAAGAGATGGCCCATGTTCACCTCCTGCTGCCCGGCCTGGGTACGTTTCCTCAAATCCCAGTATCCCGACATGGCAGATCACCTTTCCACGGCAAAATCGCCGCAGCAGATGTTCGGCGCCGTGGCCAAAAGCTATTTTGCAGAAAAAATCGGTGCGGATCCCGGGAAAATATGCAGTATTTCCATTATGCCCTGTGTCTCCAAAAAAATGGAGGCAACGCTTCCCGATATGTACAGCGCCGGAGGAGGCGCAGATGTGGACATTGTACTTACTACAAGAGAATTCGCCAGACTGGTGCGGGCGGAGCATATTGCGCCGGCGCTGCTTACCGAGGAGGCCTTTGATTCCCCGCTGGGGGAGAGCACAGGAGCGGGCGTTATTTTCGGCGTAACCGGCGGTGTTATGGAAGCGGCCTTAAGAACGGCCTACTACTGTGTGGAGGGCGTCAATCCTCCGGCGGATACATTTTCCGATGTCAGAGGCTTTGAAGGCCGCAGGGAGGCGGAGTTTTCTCTGGGAGGAAGGACGCTGCGCACATGTACGGTAAGCGGACTGAAAAATGCAAGGGATCTGATAGAGGATCTCCGCGCGGGAACCGTCCATTATGACTTTGTGGAGGTAATGGCCTGCCCCGGCGGCTGTGTGGGCGGCGGGGGACAGCCCATACTGGACGGCGTGGAGATGGCGGACGTAAGAGGCCCCAGGCTTTACAAGCTGGACGAACAACGGCCGCTGCGTTTTTCCCATGACAATCCGGGAATCAAAAAACTTTATGCGGAATATATGGGCGCGCCCCTTGGAGAAAAAGCCCATCAGCTGCTGCATACCCATAATTGATGTGAAAAAGCTTGACAGCTGCCGAAGCGGCACAGTATAATAGAAAAGATTCGTAGAAAGAAGGACAGCACCCTGATATCACGGGTGTTGTCTTTTTGCGTGAAAAAAGAGTGGAAATAAGAAAGGACTTTTGAATGGAAATAACGAGATACCAGGATGCAGACATTGATTCCCGGATCCTCCGCGCTGTGGAGGAAATGGGTTTTGACCAGATGACACCTATACAGGAGCAGGCGATTCCCGTATTGCTGGAAAGAAAAGACGTGATAGGCCAGGCACAGACAGGAACCGGCAAGACGGCGGCTTTCGGAATCCCCGTCATACAGAATATCGACCCTGACAACAGAAGCCTGCAGGCAGTCATCCTCTGCCCCACAAGGGAGCTTGCCATCCAGGCGGCAGATGAAATGCATCGTTTTGCCAAATATATGCATGGTATAAAGATCCTGCCCATTTACGGCGGCCAGGATATCAGCAGACAGATTAAGGCCTTAAGAAGTGGCGTACAGATTATTGTAGGCACCCCCGGCCGTGTAATGGACCATATGCGCCGCCATACGCTGAAGATGGAGCATGTGAATATGGTGGTTCTGGATGAAGCGGATGAAATGCTCAACATGGGCTTTCGGGAGGACATCGAAACTATCCTCCAGGGAATCCCTTCCGAGCACCAGACGGCGCTCTTCTCAGCCACAATGCCCAAGCCCATCCTGGAGATTACCGATACCTACCAGAAGGATGCGGTCTATCTGAAGATGACCAAGCAGGAGCTGACCATTCCGCTTGTAAAGCAGTATTATTACCGTGTGAACAGCCAGATTAAGGTGGAGGTTGCAAGCCGCCTTCTGGATTATTACGGAATTCAGAGATCCCTGATCTTCTGCAATACCAAGAGAATGGTGGATGAGCTTTCAGAAACCCTGAAAAATAAAGGCTATACGGCCGAAGGCCTTCATGGTGATCTTTCCCAGAACCAGAGAGATACCGTAATGCACCGTTTCCGTAACGGCAGCCTTCAGATTCTGATCGCAACGGATGTGGCGGCCAGGGGAATTGATGTGGATGATGTGGAAGCCGTATTTAATTACGACCTTCCCCAGGATATCGAATACTATGTTCACAGAATCGGACGTACCGGACGCGCAGGAAGAGAAGGCCGTTCCTTTACCTTTGTTTCCAACCGGGAAATGTACCGTTTAAGAGACATTGAAAGAAGCTGCAAGACAACCATTCAGGAAAGAAAGGTGCCGTCCGCTGCGGATATCGTATCCATCAAGGCTGAAAAGGCGCTGCGTGCCGCATTTGAGACACTGGAAGGCGCACAGCTGGATAAACTGACGGATATGATAGAAGGGAAGCTGGAAGACAGCGATTACAGCGCTGTCGAGCTTGCAGCCGCCTTCCTGAAAATGCAGATGGGAGAGGAACCCCAGGAAATCCAGGAGGTAATCCCCGAAAGACGCAGGAATTACCGCGGCAGCCGTGATTTCGGCAGCGGCCGTCAGGACAGAGACAATCGTTCCGGAAAAGACGGACGTGGAAATAATCCCCGTTACGGCAGGAATGACGGCAAGCGCAGGAGCTTCCCCGAAGACAAGGGGGGAGAACGCCGCAAATACCGCGATTCGGCATCCGGCAGACCCGCAGGAGCCGGCCGTACAGGCAGTTCCTCCCGCCGTAACAGCGGGGAAACTACGCGCCGTGAAAAAGACAGACGCATCGGCTAATCAGCCATAAACATCGGCAACCGGCCGCCGCTGAACCTACAGCGGCGGCTATATTTATGCCCGAACCGCAGCCGGGAGGTTATATGGACAGGACACAGGAATATATATATAAAGAAACTTTGTCATAACTTTATGGAAGAAAAAAGTTATGAAGCTTTTTTATGGAGGAAAAACTGTGTTAAGATTAATGACGGATTCTATTCTGCAGTTCCTTGCAAATCAGCCAAGAGCCTTTGCCCATGTGCAGGGCTCCGAAAAATACCCGCAGGTGGAAGGGCTTGTCACCTTCTATGACTTTCTGGACGGCACCATCGTGATGGCCGATATTTCCGGTCTGCCTCATGAGGAAGAAACCTGTGAAAGGGGATTCTTCGGCTTCCACATCCATGAAGGGGCCGCCTGCACGGGAAATGAAGAGGATCCCTTTGCCGATGCCGGCTCCCACTTTAATCCCGACGGCTGCCCCCATCCGGCCCATGCCGGGGATATGCCGGTGCTTGAAGAAAACCGGGGAAGATCATGGCTCGCATTTTATACGGAACGATTTACACCCAGAGATGTGTTGGGAAGAACGGTAGTTATCCATTCCATGCCTGATGACTACCATACCCAGCCTTCCGGAGATTCAGGAGAGAAGATGGCGTGCGGCGTAATTCAATAGGAAACAGAACATTTTTCTGTTTGCATGGAAAAAATACCTAGTGTATAATAAACAATATGCGCTTTGGGAAAGAATACGGAATGAGGAGTAACTGTGAGGGCACCGAACAGTTAAAATGAGGATAATATGGACGATAATACAAAACAGGAACGGTTAAACAAATATCTGGCTGACTGCGGGATCTGCTCCCGCAGGGAAGCCGACCGCATGATAGAAGCAGGCAGGGTCATGGTAAACGGTGTCCCTGCTGAAACGGGCATGCGGATCACTCCGGCGGATGATGTTGCGGTGGACGGCCGCATACTGGAAAAGAAGGACCGTAAGGTAGTGCTTGCCTATTATAAGCCCGTGGGAGTTACCTGTACGGAAAAGGATAAATATGCGGAGAAAACCATCCGTGACGCCATCGATTACCCTATCCGGGTGACTTACGCCGGACGGCTGGACAAGGATTCGGAGGGGCTGCTTCTTTTGACAAACGACGGGGATCTGATCAACGGACTGATGCGGGCGGCCAATTACCACGAAAAGGAATACCTGGTCCGTGTGAATAAGCCGATTAATGATACCTTCCTGGAAAAGATGGCGGCGGGCGTTTTTCTCAAGGAGCTCAACGTCACCACCCGTCCCTGCACAATTGAGCAGGAAGGAAAATTTGTATTCCGGATCGTCCTCACCCAGGGGCTGAACCGGCAGATCCGCCGTATGTGCCGTGCGCTGGGCTACGACGCCCAGGGAATCAAGCGAGTCCGCGTGGCGAATATTACCATCGGGAAGCTGAAACCGGGCAATTACCGTCTGGTGACGGGAGAAGAATTGGAAGAACTATATGGAATGCTGCATTCCTGAGAAAAGGAGCGTTAAGTGCAGATGGACAAGACTGCAAGGATGAAGGAACTGATCGCAAAGCTTGGAGAGGCCGCGAAGGCATATTATGCCGAAGATCGCGAAATCATGAGCAACTACGAATATGATAAACTTTATGATGAGCTGACAGCACTGGAAGAGGAAACGGGCACCGTTATGGCGGGAAGCCCTACCATCAGCGTAGGGTATGAGGCTGTTGACGAGCTGCCCAAGGAGCGGCATGAAAGCCCCATGCTTTCGCTGGGAAAAACAAAGAGCAGGGAAGAGCTGAAGGACTGGCTGGGCGCGCAGAAAGGGCTGCTGTCCTGGAAGCTGGACGGCCTGACCATCGTCCTGACCTACCGCGACGGCCGGCTGTTCAAGGCCGTCACAAGAGGAAACGGAGAGATCGGGGAAGTGATCACCGGCAATGCCAGGGTATTTGTGAATGTCCCGCTGGCAATTCCTTACCAGGGAGAACTGGTTCTCCGGGGAGAGGCTGTCATCACTTATGAGGATTTCCGCAAAATCAATGAACAGATCGAGGACGCCGACGCCAGATACAAAAATCCGAGGAATCTCTGTTCCGGTTCCGTCCGCCAGCTGAATAATGAAATCACCGCACAGAGAAACGTCCGTTTTTTTGCCTTTGCCCTTGTACGCGCGGACGGAGTGGACTTTCAGAATTCGAGAAAAGAACAGTTCATATTTTTAAAAAAGCAGGGCTTTGAGGTGGTGGAATATCAGGAGGTGGATGCACAGTCCATCCTGTCCGCCGTTGAGGATTATGAAAGCCGTGTGGCGGAATATGACGTTCCCTCGGACGGACTGGTGCTGATTTATGATGATATTGCCTACGGCCAGTCACTGGGCCGGACAGCGAAGTTCCCCAGGGATTCCATCGCCTTTAAATGGGCGGATGAAACCGCGGAAACAACGCTTCAGGAAATCGAATGGAGCGCAAGCCGTACGGGGCTGATTAACCCGGTTGCCATATTCGATCCGGTAGAGCTGGAGGGCACTACGGTGAGCAGGGCCAGCGTGCACAATGTGAGCATCGTAAAAGCGCTGAAGCTGGGAATCGGGGATCGGATTACCGTTTATAAAGCCAACATGATTATCCCCCAGATCGCGGAAAACCTCACCGGGAGCGATACGCTGGAAATCCCCCATACCTGTCCGGTCTGCGGCGGAGTAACCAGGATCGAACAGGTGAATGATGTACAGTCTCTCTACTGCACGAATCCTGACTGCGATGCCAAAAAGGTGAAGTCCTTCACTCTTTTTGTCAGCAGGGACGCCCTGAACATCGATGGACTGTCGGAGGCCACACTGGAAAAATTCCTGGGAAGGGGCTATCTGCATACCTTTGCCGACCTGTTCCATCTGGAGCAGTACCGGGAGGAAATCGTGGAAATGGAGGGCTTTGGCGAAAAGTCCTATCAGAATCTGGCGGACAGTATTGAAAAGTCCAGGAAAACCACGCTGCCCAGAGTGATCTACGGGCTGGGGATCGCGAATATCGGCCTTGCCAATGCAAAAATGATCTGCCGTGAGTATCATGATGATCTGGAACGCATGATGCAGGCGGACGTAGAGGAATTAAGCCTGATAGACGGCATAGGGGAAGTCATCGCAGGAACCTTCCATGATTACTGGCAGTCCGAAAAGAACCGTGAGAATATGAAGAAGCTGCTTGAGGAGCTGGAAATCGAGCAGATAGAGGTGGATGAATCCGCACTCACCCTGAAGGGGATGGTGTTTGTCGTTACCGGAAGCCTTATGCATTTTGATAGCAGAAGCGCGCTGAAGGAACTGATCGAAAGCAAAGGCGGCAAGGTGACCGGAAGCGTTACCGGAAAGACCACCTGCCTGATTAACAACGATTCCGCCTCAGGCTCTTCCAAGAACAAAAAGGCCAAGGAGCTTGAGGTTCCCATCGTTACAGAAGAAGAATTCATGAAGCAATATCTGGATATGGAGGTATAAGAAGCAATGCCGATTAAAGTACAAAGCGATCTGCCCGCAAGGACAATACTAGAAAATGAAAATATATTTGTCATGGACGAATACAGGGCGCAGCATCAGGATATGCGTCCCCTTGCAATCTGCATTCTCAACCTGATGCCAGTGAAGCAGGATACGGAGCTGCAGCTGCTTCGCTCTCTTTCCAACACCCCACTGCAGGTGGATGTGACATTTATGAAAATGAACAGTCATGTATCGCTGAATACTTCCATGACGCATCTGAATAAATTTTACAATACCTTCGATGAGCTTAGGGGAAAACAGTATGACGGCCTGATCATCACAGGTGCTCCCGTGGAACAGATTCCCTTTGAGGAAGTGGATTACTGGCCGGAGCTGTGCGAAATCATGGAATGGTCCAAAACCCATGTGACAAGCACCTTTCACATCTGCTGGGGCGCCCAGGCTGGCCTGTATTACCACTTCGGGTTGAACAAGGTGCTGCTTCCCCAGAAGCTGTTCGGCGTGTTTTCACATAAGGTATCCAACCGCAGGGTGCCGCTGGTGAGAGGCTTTGACGACTATTTTTATATTCCCCACAGCCGCCATACGGCTGTTTCCGCGGAAGAAATCCATGCATGCAAAGAACTGATGGTCATGGCGGAGTCTGAAGAGGCAGGCGTCCTGCTCGCCATGGCGGGAGACGGCCGGCAGATTTTTGTTATGGGGCATCCGGAATATGACCGGTATACACTGCATAATGAGTATATGCGGGACAAGGAAAAGGGACTGCCCATCCAGGTGCCAAAGAATTATTATCCGGATGACGACTGTACCAGACGGCCTAACCTGCTGTGGAGATCCCACTGTAATAACCTGTATACCAATTGGCTGAATTACTATGTATACCAGGCAACTCCCTATGAATGGGGCCAGCTTGTATAAAAATATGCATAAGCTTCAGCCAGGCTGACAATGGAAAAAATAAGGCATTATAAGCCGGCAGCGGCTCCTAATGCCTTATTTTGTTACCCGGATTTTTTGTGATTTTTTTTCTAACCGTACTTTAACCTTGCTTTCTGTATAATGTGCCTGTGATCACATAATAAACCATGTCGCGACACCAAAAACAGGAGGTAAAAAATTATGCTGAAACACAAAATCACAACTGGCCTTACCATCGCGGCCATTGCCGCTGCAACCCTTTCCATTTCCGCATTTGCCGCGGGAACGGACACACAGTCTGATTTCATCCTGACAGTCTGTGAAAAAGGGAGCCAGAAGACATTGACAGAAATGAAGACGGATGAAAACGGGGTTCGTTACTATGACACAGACGAGGGTGTCCGGATTTCCATCTGTACGCCGGACGGCAATGGAAAACAGGATAAGTCTTCCCTGAAAACAGACGGAAACGGAATGCAGTATAGTGAGCTGGAGGACGGAAGCAGGGTTTATGTAAGCAGCGCCAGAAGCGCTTCCGTGGATTAAGGCGGGAAAATAAGGACGCCGGAACGGAGTAAAATGGACAGACGAGGAAGGAATGACGGTAAATGAGACTTTTGATCGTTGAAGATGAAGAGGATATGCAGGAAGCCTTATGCTATGGGCTCCGCAAGCGGGGATATGCGGTGGATGCCGCAGGGAACGGAACTGATGCAGTTCAGCTGTGCCAGATTAATGAATATGACCTTGTGGTTCTGGATCTGAACCTTCCAGGACTGGACGGCATGGAAGTCCTGCAGCAGATACAGTTCCTTGGAAAGCCGGCAACAGTGCTGATTCTGTCCGCGCGCTCAGAGCTGGAAGACAAGGTTGCCGGGCTGGACGGCGGAGCCAGCGATTACCTTACCAAGCCCTTTCATTTCGAAGAACTGGAGGCCCGTATCCGTATGCTTCTCCGGCGTTCCTTCATCCAGGAGGAGGCTTCCCTGAAAAGAGGGGGCCTCTGCCTGGATACCAATCTGAAAACTGTTCGTTTTAACGAACATCCACTGGATTTTTCCATGCGTGAATTTGCCATTCTGGAGTACCTGATGAGAAACAGCGGAAGGACCGTCAGTGCAGAAGAGCTCATGGAGCATATCTGGGACAGCCAGGCAGATCCTTTCTCCAATCAGGTCAAGGTCTATATCAGCGTAATACGACGCAAGCTGCTTGCCGTCACAGATGAGGAAATTATACGGAATATCCGCGGAGCAGGCTATCTGATTGACAAAAAGGAGGATATATGCTGAAAAATATATCTCTGCGCATGAGGCTTACCCTCTTATCAGCCATGGTCATGGCCGGCGCCGCCGTCATTCTTACATGTGTTTTCCTGTTTGGGGCAGACCGTATTTTTGTCCACAATCTGCCGCAGGAATTCATCGGCAGCAGCGAAATCACGCTGTCCGGTGCAGCGGCAGAGGATATGGAGCTGGCCTCTGTCACTTTTACAATAAAGGAAGCCGGAAACCGCTTTAACCTTTGGGGAACTGCCGGGCTGATACTTGTTCTTATTCTGGGTACCACAGCGGCCTGGCTGGTAGCCGGCCGTGCATTGCAGCCTCTGGAGGAGCTGTCAGACACGATAGAAGAAATCAGCGGAAATGATTTATCCCATCGGGTGGAAATCAGGGACAGGCAGGATGAAATCGGCCGCCTGGCACGTTCCTTCAATCTGATGATGGATAAAGTAAGCGCATCCTTTGAACGGCAGAAACGTTTTTCAGCCAGCGCGGCGCATGAACTTAAAACCCCCCTTGCCACCATCGCTGTGAATCTTGATGTCCTCGCACTGGAGGAAGCCCCGCCGGCAGCCCGCCTGGAAAAGGTTCTGAAGGTCATCCGGACAAATAATGAACGCATGATACGGCTTGTGGATGATTTATTCAGGCTGACCTCTGAAAATGGCAGCATCGTGAACGAGGAGGTCAGCTTGGAAGAACTCCTTGCAGAGTCAGCAGAGGAGCTTTCCAGGCCGATCCAGGAAAAGCATCTGACGGTTTCCATCGGAAGCATGCCTGGCTTAAAGCTGACAGGCAGCCGCGTGATGCTTTCCCGTACGGTGGGCAATCTGTTCGAAAATGCGGTAAAATACAACAGAGATTACGGTACAATTTCCATTTCAGCCAGAAAAGAAGCAGGAAAAATAATTATGAGGATGGCAGATACGGGAATCGGAATCCCGAAAGAGGAAATTTCCCGCATATTTGAACCGTTTTACAGGGTGGACAAGTCCCGTTCCCGCGCCATGGGCGGATCGGGATTGGGACTACCGCTTGTAAAGGACATCCTGGAAAAGCATGGAGGAAATATTACGGTAAAGAGCACTCCCGATGAATCCACTGTGTTTATACTTGAATTCCCTGAAAACAATTTTCAGGAATATGTTGTGGATACGGAATAAAGAAAGACAAAAACCTGACAGAATAACAGCAAAACTCCCGGACCAGATATTAAACTGGCTGGCAAGTTCTGCTGTTTTTTTTATGGATTTTAATATATTTTCTGTTTTTTAGCTTTTTGCGGAATACAGCATACCATACATTTAATGAACAAATTTTCAGATTTTGTTGACGAAGGCGAAATATAATTATATTATAAATAAGTAATTACTTATTTTTGATCAAGAGCATACTCAGAAGGCAAAATAAACTATGAAGGATATTCTTGTAACTGGATACAACAGAATAATAAAAGAAATTCTCTGGAGTGACCTGGCAAAAGATTTCCGGGTTATTGCTGCGGACAGGGAACTGCCGCGCCGAAATGACGGCAACGTCCGCTTCTATAGCATTTCTCCGGAAGAAGAAGCTTTCCGCCAGCTTTTTGATGTATACTCTTTTTCCGCAATCTTTTTTATATCCGGCTATGTGGACGGCGGAGAAGGCTTTTACGGCGAAATGAACGATCTGGAAAAGGTACTGCTGGAAGCGGCGCATGCCCATGTGGACAAAGTGGTGATACTTTCCTCCATTGAAAGCATGAACTATGTTCCTGCCATAGGGACAGGAGGTATTGAACTGGACAGGAATTTCTATCAGGCCGCATCCCTGCGCGCCGATCAGCTGGAAGAAATGTGCCGTTTTTTTTCAAAAACCATGTCATTAAAAACCATAATACTGAGGCTGCCGTATCTGACGAATTCCTGTAATGATGGAAATTTCCTGGGTAAACTTTTCCGGAATATTTATGAAAACAAAAAATTACTCCTGCCTTACAGAGAGAATGACCGGGTAGATTTTATCAGTCAGGAGGATCTTGCAGAACTTCTCAGGCGTATTGTTGAAGAGGATGAAGATGAGAGCGGCAGTTATTTTGTCAGCAGCGGTTACCGTCATACCTACGGGGATCTGGCGGCTGTTTTGTCCTCCCTGTCACCTGGCCTGCGTATCCTTTATGAAAATAAGGCGGATGTAATCCCCAGGGAGGATTATCCCTTTGAACTGAGGAAAATTTATGGCTGGATTCCCAAAGAAGATGTCATGGAACAGACTGCATGGCTTTATGAACTTTTTTGCAAAAAAGTGATGAAAGGGAAGCGTTCCCTTCGGGACTGGCTTGAAAAGCTTCTGAACCGACAGGAAGGGATTTTCAAATATGTGGAGCTGTTGGTTGTTTTTCTGTTCGCAGAGCTTCTCAACCATTATCTGGGTGTAAATGTGTATTTCCGCTTCGTTGACATCCGCCTGTTTTTTATTGTTATCATGGGCACAATTTATGGAATGCGGACCGGGCTGCTGGCGGCACTGCTTGAATGTATCGCTCTGTTTGTGCAGTATCTGGGGATCGGCGTGGACTGGACGCTGCTGTTTTACAATGTGGAAAACTGGATTCCCTTCATGATTTACCTGATGGCCGGTTCCGTAACGGGTTACATAAAAAATAAAAAAACGGAAGAAATCAAGTTCTCACGGGAAGAATACGGACTGCTTCGGGATAAATACCTCTTCCTGAATGAAGTATACCGAAGCGCCGTGGAAAATAAAGGAGAATATAAAAAGCAGATACTTGGCTTCAAGGACAGCTTCGGCAGAATTTTCGATGCAGTGCAGCGGCTGGACAATATTCTGCCGCAGAGCATATTTATGGAGGCTCTGCTGACAATGGAGGATATTCTTGAGAACCGCAGCATTGCGATTTATTCCGTGGATCAGTATGAACGATTTGGACGTCTGGTGGTCTGTTCCGATCAGCTTCGGACTAAACTGCCAAAATCCATGGTACTGGAAGAGTCCGGAGGCCTTTTTGAGATGGTCCGGGAAAGAAAAATTTACAAAAACACGGAAATGCAGGAGGGGATGCCTGTTTACGCCAGCGGAATCTTCCGGGAAGAAAAGCTTGTTCTGTTCGTAGTAATCTACGAAGTAAATCCGGATCAGTACGGGATGAACTATATGAATATTTTCCGTATTCTCTGCGGCCTGGTCCAGACCTCTTTTCTCAGGGCACTGGATTATGAAGAGCTTGCGGAGGAAAAAATCTATTATCCCCAGACCAATGTGGTGCGCAGGGAACGTTTTATGGAAATCCTTGCCGTCCAGTCCGAGATGAAAGAAAAAAAGATAGCGGACTACGTTCTGGTGAAGCTGGAGGAAAAGGAACGGCACAAGGTCAGCGATTCTCTTTCCAGAATCATCCGGGCGGCGGATGTGATCGGAGAAGGAACGGATGGAAACCTGTATGTTCTTCTCACTCAGGTTAATTTGGAAAGTTTTCATTTTGTGGAAACCCGGCTGGCCGGAACCGGACTTTCCTATCAAGTGGTAGAGAAAGTGGGGTGACAGAATGGGCCTGTGGATGTTTGTGTTGTTCCATTGTGTTTTGTGCCTGATTGCTGCGATACTGATGTATACGCATCTTATGAAAAGCCGCCCCATGATTCTTCCGATCGTATTTCTGGTTCCGGTATTCGGTTTTTCCTGTCTTCTTTTCCTGGAATGGGAATCCAGGGGAGATCAGGAAAACAAAAAGGAAATCGGCATTGAAAAGCTGAAAATTAATGATGATATCCACAGAAGCATCCTGATGGAAGAAGATCCGGCAAGGGATCTGATGGTGCCGCTTCAGGAAGCACTTCTTATGAACGATGCTTCCACGCGAAGAGAGCTTATGATGGATATTTTATATGATGATGTGGGCGAATATGTAGAAGTGCTGAAGAATGCCCGGATGAATGATGATACCGAGGTAGTGCATTATGCCACCACCGCCATGGTAGAACTGCAGAAGGACTATGAAACAAAGCTGCAGAAACAAAAGGAGGCCTTTGCCCTGGAAGAAGACGCCGGACTTCTGGATGAATACATACAGACGCTCGAAAAATATGTGGAAAGCGGCCTGCTGGAGGGGAATATGCTGAAAAACCGCAGACTGGAACTGTGTGGGCTGCTGGAACGCAAGCTCACACAGCGAAAAGAAGAAGGGCATGAGGAGCTGCCCCTGTACTGCAAGAAATTTGAACAGGATTGTGCCCTGGGGGAGTATGAAGATGCCCTGCGTATGGCTGACGCCGCCATAAGGCTCTGGCCCCAGCAGGAGGAAGGCTATCTGATGAAAATCCGGCATGGGGTAATGACAAAGAATCCGGAACAGATTGGGACGGTAATCGGCCTGCTGGAAAACAATAAAGTATATCTTTCTCCAGCTGCAAGAAGAACGGTGGACTTCTGGAAGGAAAACGATGAAACGGAAAGCTGAAAAAGAAAGCACCCGGCCAAAGAACAGAATATTGAGGCTCCAGTTTGGGAAAATGCAGTGGGCGATGATTTTATTCGGACTGATGATTGTGGTCCTGCTGTTTGAAAGGCGCAATGTGAAATATGAACAATCCGAAAGCAGCCTGCCCATACTCAACAGTGAAAGCTTTTCCGGACCATCTGTACAGCAGGATCCGGAATGTCTGCTGCTGTGGGACAGCACACAGGAGGATTCCGTAAATGCCAAAACGGAAATGTCTGCCGTCCTTTCCCAAATGAAAATCCCATTTGAAGAGCAGGACTGGGAACAGAATAAAGGAACCGCCAGTTTCGGTTATGAAAATATTATTCTTGCGGTCAATCAATATGAAAAACTGGGAACTTCCCTGCTTGAACTGTTTGATCACATTAAGGCCGGCGGTAATATGCTGGTGCTCTGTCCGCCCGAACCTGACACTTATCTTAAGCTTGTCAGCGATAAAATGGGCATCCGTGATGTGGGTGCGACCCGGTACCGTGTGGAAGGGCTGCGTTTTAAAAGCGGGTTTATGATTGGCGGAAAGGACAGGGATATCGAGGTGAGTGATCCCTTTGATTCCGCGCTGTCCGTTACGCTGGAAGAGGGCGCTGCCGTACATATTGTCAGCGCGGATGATAAGGAAATGCCTCTGCTATGGGAATATGCATACGGCGACGGCAAGGTAGTCTTTTACAATCTCAACTTTTTTGAAAAGGTATACAGAGGTTTTTACTGCGCCGCCTACAGCCTGCTGTCCGATGTCTGCGTATGGCCTGTTATCAATGGTTCCGCCTTCTATATTGATGATTTTCCCTCCCCTGTGCCGGCGGGAGAAGGGGAATTTATCCAACGGGACTATCACATGGACATCAAAACCTTTTACACTAATGTATGGTGGCCGGATATAGAAGAACTGTGGAAAAAACATGGAATCCGGTATACGGGTCTGGTCATTGAGGATTATTCCGATGAAAACCAGGCGCCGTTTGAAGGGAATGACGATCTGCAGCGGTTCCGCTATTTTGGCAACAAGCTGCTGGATGACGGCGGGGAAATCGGTTTTCATGGGTACAACCACATGCCTCTTGTCCCTGAAGATTTTGATTATAAAAACCAGTTTGATACTTACCGGCAATGGAAAAGCCGGGAAGACATGCGCCTGTCCATTGAGGAGCTGAACCGCTTCTGTACCTGGCTGTTCCCGAAGGAAAAATTCCAGGTGTATGTACCTCCCTCCAATATTCTTTCGGAGGAGGGCCGGCAGATTCTTGTGGAGGATTTTCCCCAGATACGGGCGATCGCCAGCATTTATTTCCCAGGGGAATTTGAATACTCCCAGGATTTTATGGTGTCTGAAGACGGCATGATCGAAACGCCCAGAATCATTTCCGGCTATATCATCGGATCCTACATGGAAACAGGTGCGATTTCAGAGCTTAACTTTCATTATGTCAATTCTCATTTCCAGCACCCGGATGATGTCCTGGATACGGACAGGGGAGCACAGGAGGGCTGGGAAAAGCTGAAAAACAGGCTGACGGAATATACGGATTGGCTGTATGAGTCGGCGCCGGATATCCGGAACCTGACGGGCAGCGAAATGGCAGGAGCCGTACAGCGCTATTATTATCTGGAGCCCCGGATTACCAGGCAGGAAAACGAAATTCACATCAGCCTTTCCAACTTCAGTGATGAGGCATGGCTGTTTACCAGAATCAATGAAGGCCTGCTGGAAAGTGTGGAGGGCGGTACAGCCGTGGAGACTGCGGACGGACTCTATCTTCTGAAGGCCGAAAGCAGTGAACTGGTACTGAAGCTTACGGAACAGACAGGAGGGGATTAAATGGATACCAAAAAGCTCTTTCGTTTTTTATCAGTCATTTTTATCTGTGTCCTGTTTGTCATCCTCACAGCGGCCCTGTTGGGACAGCGTTTTTATGGAAATTACCAGCCCCGTGAAATACAGGTGGCAATACTGGAGCAGGAAAGCTTTGATTTGGAGCCGCCGCAGAAAAAAACGGAATGCCTGGTCGTGACCAACAGCGAAGAAGCAAATTCAGCGCATGCATACAATGAAATACAGGGAATATTTTCACAGCTGAAGGTCCGGGCTGACTATGTGGATCTTTCCCGGGAGGAGCTTCCTGCCTATGATGCTTATGAAAAGGTGGTTCTGGCGGCTGAGGATTATGACCAGCTGGGAGCGCGTGCATCAGATTTGATGGACTGGGTCGGGAACGGCGGAAACCTGATGATTTTTTTCCCGCCACAGGCAGGCTCCGTTTTTCAGTCAATCAGCGCCGGCCTGGGCATCCGGGAGGTGGGACGGGAGATGTATGAGCTTCCCGGAATCCGCATGAAAACTGATTTTCTGCTGGGAGGCAAAGGAAAGGATTTCATGGTGGAAGAGCCATACGAATCCTCTTTGTCCCTGTCTTTGAATGAAGACTGTACCGTGCATATTGTCAGCGCTGATGACAGGGAGCTTCCGGTTCTGTGGGAAAGGAAATACAAGGATGGAACGATTGTCTTTGACAACTTCGGCATTATGGAAAAGGCTTATCGGGGAATCCATGCGGCGGGTTACAGCCTGCTGGGGGAGGCTTTTGCCTGGCCGGTAATCAATGGCAGTTCTTTTTATCTGGATGACTTTCCCTCTCCGGTCCCTTCCGGCGCCAGTGAGTATATACAGCGGGATTACGGGATCAGTGTTAAAGATTTCTATACCAATGTCTGGTGGCCAGATTTGCTGAAGCTTTCGGAAAAATATGGCTGTCGGTACAACGGCATGGTCATTGAGGATTATAACGATCAGGTGGAAGCCCCTTTCAAGCCGAACCAGAATATTCAGCGCTTTCAGTATTTCGGTTCCTCTCTTTTGAAAAACGGCGGGGAAATCGGTCTGCATGGATACAATCACATTCCTCTTTGTCTGAAGGGCTTTGATAAAAGCTTCGGGGACGGCTATGTACAGGGAACCTACGATCGGCTGTTCGATTATGGTTATTGGAATTCAAAAGAAGATATGGAAGCCGCCATGCATGAACTGGTCCGTTTTACAAAGAAACTGTTTCCACAGGCTTCGGCCAGTGTCTATGTCCCTCCTTCCAATATTCTGTCCGAAGAAGCCAGAAGCATACTGGCTGAAGAATTTCCGGATATTAAGGCCATTGCCAGCATTTATTTTAAAGGCGATGTGGAATATACCCAGGATTTTGAGGTGGCTGCCGATGGACTCGTGGAAACGCCGCGTATCATATCCGGTTATATCATCGATCCTTATATGGAAATGGCGGCCCTTTCCGAGCTGAATCTGCATTATGTTAATTCCCATTTCCAGCATCCCGATGATGTCCTCGATCCCGACCGTGGTGCTGAAGCGGGATGGGAAACGATGAGAAGCAGGCTGGAGGAATATCTCGCCTGGTTATATGGAGCGGCGCCGGATATACGGAACCTGACCGCCAGTGAAATGGCCGGTGCAGTACAGCGGTATTTTTATCTGGATGCCGTGCAGGAGGTTACGGAGGATGAAATCAGGCTGAGCCTGACGAATTTCAAAGGGGATGGATATCTTCTTATCCGCATCAACGGCAGAATTCCGGTGGATACCGCGTCTTGCATCAGCGGCGGGGAACTGACGGATATGGGCGGAGGGCTGTTTTTAATCAAAGCCAATGACAGCAATATTGTAATCACAAGGGGAGGCGAGTAGATGCGTATCTGTGTGATACTGGAGGGCTGCTATCCTTATGTGACAGGCGGGGTATCCACCTGGATGCATCAGTATATCAAAGCGATGCCGGAGCATGAATTTGTGCTCTGGACAATAGGCGCCTCCTCCCGGGACAGGGGAAAATTCAAATATGAGCTGCCTGATAACGTGACGGAAGTTCACGAAATATTCCTTCAGGATGCGCTGAATCTTCCGCCCGGGAAGAAAAAATACAGGCTGAAGCAGGAGGAACTGCAGGCGCTGAGGGATTTCGTACACTGCAGCAGGCCTGACTGGGAAGTATTGTTCCATATGTACAATGATAAAGGGATGTCCCCGATGTCTTTCCTGATGAGTAAGGAATTTCTGGATATCCTTACGGATATCTGCGAAGATGATTATCCCTATACGGCCTTTTCAGATATGTTTCATACATTGCGTTCCATGTTCCTGCCTGTTTTGTACACCATCTGTCAGGAGGTGCCCAGGGCGGATCTGTATCACGCAATTGCCACCGGCTACAGCGGGATACTGGCCCGTCTTGGCAGCTATAAATATCATGTCCCTTTCATGCTGACGGAGCATGGCATTTATACAAGGGAAAGAGAAGAGGAGATCATCAGGGCGCAATGGGTGCCTGCGGCATTTAAACGGTTCTGGGTACGTTTTTTTTATATGCTCTCAGCCGCTGTTTATGACAGGGCGGATATGATTACCAGCCTATTCGGCAATGCCAGGAAGATCCAGATCGATATTGGCTGCGCACCGGAGCGCTGCAGGGTGATTCCCAACGGAATCCATTATAAACGCTTTTGTGACATTCCTCTTAAGGAAGAGGATGGCTGGACGGATATCGGAGCGGTGGTTCGCCTGGCGCCGATCAAGGATATAAAAACGCTTATCTATTCATTTTATGAGCTGAAATTCCGGCTGGAAAAGGTACGGCTGCACATTATCGGACCGGAAGATGATAAGCAGTATGCGCAGGAATGCTATGAGCTTGTCAGGCAGCTGGGAGTAAAGGATGTGCTTTTTCCCGGTATGGTGAATGTGCTGGAATATATGAAAAAGCTGGATTTTACCGTTCTGACCAGCATTTCGGAGGGGCAGCCGCTTTCCGTTCTGGAATCCTTTGCCGCAGGCAGGCCCTGTGTCACAACGGATGTAGGCTGCTGCCGGGAACTGCTTAACGGAATGGAGGGCGATGAGCTTGGCAGCGCGGGCTTCTGTGTGCCTCCCATGGACAGGGAAGCCCTCTGCAGCGCTATGGAACGGATGTGTCTGCGTGTGGAGGAACGTTACCGGATGGGACAGATCGGGAAGAAAAGGGTGGAACAATTTTACCGCCATGAGGATATGATTCAAAATTACAAACAGGTTTATGCAGAGGTAATGGAAAAATGGCAGGGATCGGATTCAGTCTAAAAAAGCTGTTCAATAAAAAAGGGGTATTCAATCTGTGCCGCGCATATGGATATGCAGGGCTTATCTGTGCAGGACCGATGATCCTGGGTGTCATTCTTTTGACGGGAGTTGCCTTTCTGTCACAGCTGGCAGGCATGGATCAGCATCACAGAGAGCTGCTTAACTGTATGCTCACTTACTGTCTGCTGGCGTCCCTTACCACTACCAGTATTTTCAACATGGGAGTGACCCGTTTTGTTTCGGATATGCTGTACGAAGAAAAAGCCTCAAAAATTATGCCCAGCCTCTATGGCAGCTGTGCCATCCTGCTTGTGGGCGGAGCTTTTGTCTGGTGTGTTTTCCTCCATTTTTCAGGAGTGTCGCCGGTATATAAGCTACTTTGTCTGTGGTTCTATGTAATTCTTATCGTTGTATGGATGGAAATGAACTATCTGACCGCCTTAAAGGATTATAAGGTGCTTGTGATGGATTTTGCGGCCTCGCTGGGAATCGGACTGCTTCTGGCCCTTATTCTGGTTCTGCTGCGCATGGTTACGATAACGACGCTGTTTTTATGCGTGATACTCGCCTATGGCCTGCTGATGACACTTTATTACAGGCAGTTGCTCAAATATTTCCCCAAAAGCAGCGGAAGCTGTTTCTCCTTCCTGCGGTGGTTTGATAAATACCGTTCACTGACATTTACCGGAATTTTTGTCAACCTCGGCCTGTTCGCCCATCTTGTAATCATGTACTTCGGTCCTTTGCAGGTTCAGGTGGAAGGCCTGTTCTATGGGGCGCCAATGCATGATGTGCCTGCGCTGTGCGCATTCTTTTCCATCCTGATTACTACAATTAACTTTGTGACCTCGGTGGAGGTACGTTTTTATCCGAAATATAAGAACTATTACAGCCTGTTTAACGACAACGGTTCCATACGGGATATTGAACAGGCGGAAATGGAAATGCTTGCGGTGCTGAAGCAGGAATTGACCTTCAATGCACATAAACAGCTGATTTCAACGCTTCTGTTCATTGTAATCGGTTCCCTGGTACTGGAGATTCTGCCCCTGGGCATGAATGATACTTCCATGGGAATTTACCGCCTGCTGTGCGCCGGATACGGACTTTATGCGATCAGCAACACTATCATGCTGATTCTCCTGTACTTTGAAGACTATGCCGGGGCGCTGATGGGGACAACGGCTTTTGCGGCGGTGAGCATCCTGGCTACCGTATGGCAGATCCTGTTCGGGGAAGTAAACTATTATGGCTTCGGTTTCCTGCTGGGGGGCCTGTCGTTTTATCTGGTGAGCTGGCTGCGTCTGGAATAGTATACAAAGAGGCTTCCGTATTTTCTCTTGAGCAGACAGGCGCTTGTACAAAATAATAAAGAGGGCATTTTTTCCAGGCTCTGCAACTGGCTGGAGAGAAAGGAAGGAACTTTGGAATGAAAAAAAGGAAAAAGGCAGTTCTGCTGTTTGCGTCCGCACTGTGCATATGTCTGTCAGGCTGCAGCCTGACAGAACAACAGCCGGTGGAAACAGAGGCTTCGGCGGTTGTCCGGACGGAAACAGTGGAAAAAGCGGAATCCTCGCTTGAGGATTACCATCTGCGGGAAAATAAAACCATATATGAGCAGGATGATGAAACAAGTGTGGTTACCATGTACCTGACCGTAAGAGAAGGGAATGAAGCCGAACATACCAACCATACATGGACGGAAATCAATTCCTACTCCAAATACTGGTATGAGGATAATAATATCGAACAGTACGCCGTGGAAGGAATCCTGCAGGTAGGGGATGAGAACGGCCCTCTGGAAGGGGAAGCGGGCTATGGCGAAAACACTCCCAATGCAATCATAAAAATCAGAGGGCAGTCTTCCAGCAAAGGAGCCCAGAAAAACTATAAAATCGAGCTAAAGGACGGTAAGGATACCTGGAGGGGACAACGGACGATTAATCTGAATAAGCATATGTTTGAAGGCCTGCGCTTCCGGAATAAGCTCGCTTATGATCTTATGAAGGATATTCCTCAGATGATTTCCGCCAGGACGCAGTTTGTACATTTATATGTGAAGGACGAGACAGAAGGCGGCAGCGGTGTCTTTGAGGATTACGGGCTGTTCACGCAGGTGGAGCAGATGAACAAGACATTTCTGAAAAGCCATGGCCTGGATAAAAACGGGCATATGTACAAGGTGAATTTTTTTGAATTTATGCGTTATGAAGACGCCATCCGACTGGCAACTGATCCCGCTTATGATCAGACGGCCTTTGAAGAACATCTGGAAATAAAGGGCGATAACGATCATACAAAGCTGATTGCCATGCTCAATGATGTAAATGATTATTCAATACCAATAGAGGAAACGGTGGAAAAATGGTTTGACACGGAAAACCTGTTTTACTGGATGGGTTTTCAAATCCTGCTGGGAAATACGGATACCAGTTCAAGGAACTATTACCTTTACAGTCCGCTAAATGTAAACAAATTTTACATTATTTCCTGGGATAACGATGGTTCCCTGGAGTATCTGGAAGAACAGCTGAAGGGAAAGGATCTGAGGGATACCTGGGAATATGGTCTGAGTAATTACTGGGGGAACGTTCTGTATCAGCGTATGTTTAAGAATGAGGAATACCGCCGGGAGCTGACGGATGTCATTAACACCCTGCGTTCGGATTATCTTACACCAGAGCGCGTGAGTGAAAAAGTAAACAGCTATAAAAGCGTGACAAAGCCTTATCTTTACAGCATGCCTGATGTGCTTTACGCACCTCTGACCGAGGCTGAATTTGAGCAGGTGGCAGATAATATTCCAAAGGAAATTGAAGAGAATTATCAAAGATACCTGGAGTCTTTGGAAAGACCAATGCCCTTTTACATTGGGGTGCCGGAACCTCAGGAGGGGAAGCTTACCGTCAATTGGGATGCCGCCTATGATTTTGACAGTGAAAATATTACCTATACCTTTGAGCTTGCAAGGGACTGTCTGTTTAAGGATATTTTATTTTCCGATTCAGCGATCCGTATCCCGCAGGCAGAATTGGATATGCCCGGGGCAGGACAGTATTTTATTCGGGTAACTGCAAAAAATGAGTCCGGTAAAACCCAGACTGCCTTTGACTATTATCACACTGATGACGGAAAGGTTTATGGAACCAAATGCTTCTATGTACTGGAGGACGGAAGTATAGAAGAGGATACGGAAAATGAAGATTTGTGAGGACGGCAGGAATAAATATTATGGCACTTTCCGCAATGAATGGAAATACTATATCTCCCTCTGGGAATGTCAGGCGCTGCGGGAACGTTTCTCAAACATGATGGAACTGGATCCTCATGCCCAAAATGGGATTTATATGATCCGCAGCCTGTATTTTGATGACTATTGGAACAGCGCTTATAATGAGAAAATGGCAGGAGTGGATTTCAGGAAAAAGTACAGAATCAGGATTTATAACTGCCAGGACAGCCATATCAAGCTGGAGAGAAAGATAAAACTCTCCAACTACATACACAAAGACTCCGCATCCATCACCCGGCAGGAGTTCGACTGGATTACAGAAGGCAGGTACGATTTCCTGCTCAGGCATAAAAACCGGCTCTGTCAGGAATTTTATTATGAATGTATGGCAAATGCACTGCGCCCGAAGGTCATTGTGGACTATGACAGGGAACCCTTTATTTTAAAGGAGGGGGATGTGAGAATTACCTTTGACTCCAATGTAAGGGCGGCTGTCCCGGATGCGGATTTCTTTGATCCAGATTTGCCCTCCTACGAGGTGGTTCCCTTCGGGAAGACAGTGATGGAAGTGAAATTCACGGAATTCCTGCCTCAGTTTATAAGGGATATTCTTCCGCCGGACGGAGATGAGTTTTCCGCAATTTCCAAATATACAATGTGCTATGAGAGATTATATCACCGGACGGATGCATTATTTATGATTTCAAGGTCTGATAAGACCTGGTAAAACGGACGGCGGAAGCATGACTTTCCCGCCGCAGGATAAGGAGCAGATATGAATATCAAAGATTATTTTAAAAAATCGGTCTGGGAATCCTTTATGAACAGCCAGACGATGACGGAGGATGTGGTGCTGCAGATTGTGATAGCAATGAGTGCGGCACTTATACTGGGTTTGTTCATTTATAAGATATATCAGATTTATTTCGGAGGCGTGGTATTTTCCCGTTCCTTTGCAACAACCCTGGTGGGGATGACGGTGCTGACCTGTATGCTGACGCTGGCCATCAGCACAAATATCGTAATATCCCTCGGTATGGTGGGCGCACTTTCCATTGTCCGTTACCGTACCGCCATAAAAGATCCCATGGATCTTTTATACCTGTTCTGGGCGATATCGGTTGGTATTACCGTGGGAGCGAACATGTATGTACTGGCTCTGTCGGCCTGTGTCCTGATGGTAATTTTAATCCATCTGCTTTACCACAGGCAGAAAAGAGGAATGATTTACATCATGGTGGTACATTATGAAGGAGAGCTTACCGGAGATGAAGTACTGCGCGCCATGAAAAAAATCAAATACCAGATGAAGTCCAAGACGCTGCGGGGCAGCTTGACAGAAATGATGCTTGAGGTTTATTGTAGAACTGACAGCACGGTTTTCCTGGAGAATATCCGGGCAATCGAGCAGGTGAAGGATGTGACGTTAATACAGTATAACGGAGAATATCATGGCTAATGGTACAAGAGTAAAAATAATTACAGGGGTGGTTATCCTGCTGGCGGCGGCTTTCGTGCTTCTGGCTTTTTACATGATCCCCCGCATTTATAATCTGTCTGCCTCGGTAGATTTTACAGCCGGAGACGGGGTGTATGAAAATCCGCTGATGGGATATGTTAACTGGGCCAGACATCCCGAAGAAGCCCAGTCGGGACAGCTCGTTTATATTGATGTAACCTGGGCGGAATGGGAACCCAGGGAAGGGCATTTTGATATAAAAGGGCTGGAAGAAAGGAACCATATAAAACGCTGGAAGGACGAAGGGAAGCATGCGGTTCTGCGTTTTGTCTGTGATATGCCCGGAAGTGAAAAGCATATGGACATTCCCCAGTGGCTCTATGAAAAAACAGCCGACGGCATATTCTATGATACGGATTATGGAAAGGGATACGCACCGGTTTACGATAATCCTGAATTTCTGGAGGCGCACGGGAAAGCCCTGGCTGCGCTGGGCAGCTACTGCAGTCAGGATACCTTTGTTTCCTATGTGCAGTTGGGAAGCCTCGGGCACTGGGGCGAATGGCACACAAAGTATGAGGATGGCGTACCGCCCATGCCGGGCGCAGAGGTATGCTGGAAGTATGCCGGCCAGTATGCAGACAGCTTTATACATGCCAGGCTTCTCATGCGCAGGAACTATGTGATGGCCGTAGACGGGGGTATGGGACTGTATAATGATATGACCGGCCTGCCCGGGGATACTCTGGAATGGCTGGATTGGCAGGAAAACGGCGGTGCTTATGAAACACCTGGCAGGCAGATTCCCTACGCTCCTGTGAAAGCTGTCTGGAACAATGCGCCTGTGGGCGGAGAGTTTACCGGAGAGCTTCCCCTGGAACAGATGCTGGGAGAGGATCTGGAGCAGACTCTTTCTTTAATTGATCGGTCACATATGACTTTTATCGGACCGCGTGCTCCGGAAGGAGAAATGCTTGCATCTAACGGAGCTGCAGAGATATTAAAACATCTCGGCTACCGTTACCGTATTTCACATATGGATATTAAAATGGATTACTTCAGACAGTCCTTTAAGGTGGAGCTTGTATGGAAAAATGACGGTGCGGCACCTATCTACTTTGAATGGCCGGTTATGATGTATATTTATGATGCGGAAGGAAACAGACGTTACTGGGAAGGCGTGGATGTGGATCTGACGCAGCTGACTCCGGGTAAAACGGTGACTACTGTGAATGATATTCCTTTTAATGATCTTTTCAGGAAGGGTTATACTATCGGGATCGGGATTCTGGATCCCCAGACTGAGGAACCTGGAATTGAGCTTGCCATGAACAAACGTTACCAGGATGGCATCAATATTATTTACAGCTATGACGGAAATGCGGGTACCGTATTCGGGGAGGAATGAAAGGCGTTTTTGTCAGGGGCAGGCGGAAGTGCCTGCAGAGAGGGAGGAATGGGAAATGGCGAATAAGGACATTTTCCGGACCACAGTGTTCGGCGGATATCAGAAGGAAGATGTGATGGACTACGTCCGTTCCCTTGAAAATGAGAAGGAAACGGTAAAGATTCTCGCCAGTAAAGAAAATGCAGGCATAAAAACAGAGCTTGAACAGGAAAAGAAAGCAAATGAGGAGCTGAAAAATGCCCTTCTTTCCTGCAAAGAACAGCTGGGCCGGCTGGAAGCGGAAAGAAAAAAAACAAAAGAAGAGCAGGAGCAGATCCGCCTGCAGCTGATGGAAGAACGTAGCAATCTGCAGAAAAAGCAGAGCACCTGGGCGGAAAGCCTGACCCGGATGCAGGAAGATCTGAAGTCACAGGAAGAGGAGTGGCGGCAGCGGACGGAGAAATTCCTGGAGCTTGAAAAAGCGCGGCGGGGACAGGAGCAGGCCGTAACACATCTGCGGGAACAGGTGCGGCAGGAACAGGAGCAGCAAAAAGTCCTGAAAGATGAGCTGGCCAGCTTGAAAGACCAGGAAAGCAGGCTGCAGGAAGAGCTTGCCCGCAGCCTGGCAGAAAACGAACGTCTTCAGGATGAGGCATCCGGATGGATGCAGGAAAAAGAAAGCCTTTTCTCAGAAAAAGAAAAGCTGGAAGCGGAATGCAGAAGACTCAGGGATTCAGTCCGGGACGGAGAGACAAAGCTCCGCCGGCTTCAGGATGTCCAGCGTCAGGCTGAAAGGCTGAAAAAAAGCAATCATGAGCTTATGGAGCGCTGCCGCAGGCTTGAGGCGGATCACAGGATTGTAAAGGGAAATGGCGAAGCAAGGAAAAGTGGGTTGAATGGAGTGCTGGAAAAGCTGGTGCCCGCTGCCCGTGCGGCAAAACAGGAAAGAAAGGCCGGAATCCCTTTTTCACCGGAGGCTTCAGCGCCGGAGCCAATGCCTGAATTAAGCGCCGGCTTTATGGGAATGGAAGAATCTGCATCTATGGAAGAACCGGTTCCCGCACCGTCTCACATTGAAGAAACGACTGCCCGGACATTCCCGGAGGCTGATGCTTTAGACACTTTGGATACCAAATCTTTGGATACGCAGTTGCCAAAAGAGGAACCGGCCGTCATAACAGAGGAACCAGAGCCGGGATATCCGGAGGAAGATGACATGGAATCCGCGCAGGAACTGTACCGCAGGCATGCGGAAAATGTGAACCGTTCGATTATTACCGCCCAGGAACGGATTGCCCGGCTGCTGGAAGAGCTTCAGCTGGATACAGCCTCAGACGAAAAAACCCCCGGGCAGACAGCACCTGAGCAATAAAGCCGGTGCCTGCCTGTCAGAGGGTCCACCAATGCCGGAGGACATCATCTGTCATTTAACCTCGCCTGGATTGATAAGCTTCAGGCTGCCCAGAAAGCCGTGTGAAATCAGTCCGTAAATACGTTCCACATCCTCCGGTGTGCCCGAAAGCGTGCCGTTGGCAACCCGAACTGCAAAGTTCAGCGTGGTTTCAATGATGAAAACCCAGTAAAAATCCGGGCAGAAGCCAAAACGGTGAGCATTCTGCTTGAGAAATTTTGAGAAGAAGGAAAAGGATTTCCCCTGGCCGTCCATGACTTCTTCATCATAGTAGGAGGATTGGCGGAACTGGCAGTAGAACTTGGCATAAGGCCAGTGTTCCACAAAATAATAAAAATAGGCAAACCACATTTTGCGGATAATTTTCGTAATATGAATCTCTTTAAAGGAAATGCCCTTTAAGACAGCATCAACCTGCCTGTCTATGTAAAACAGGCAGGCCTCTAAAAGGGCCTTTTTGCTGGCAAAATTATTAAAGATGGTTCCTTCGGATATTCCCATATCCAGGGCCACCTTTTTTGTTGTCACATTTTCAAGGCCATTGTTGGCTACATATAAAATTGTTGCTTCAATTATGGATTCCGGGGTTATTGTTTGTTTTTTCATAAGTTCATTATAGTAAACAAAAGATGATAAAGTCAACTTGTATACATTAGTTCCAAAAATTTTAAGAATTAGCCCGTCCACAACGGTAACCTGTAAAGCAATAATGCTTAATGAGTATTTACTCATATATGTTTTTATGATAAAATGGAACACGATACAGGAGATTTCTTGTATAGGAAAAAGCAACACCTCGCGCAAAAGTCATAAAACAGGGAGATTTTTATCAGGCCTGTGTCCCGGCGAACCCCCTTCCATTTCGGAATAACTGGAAGGGAAGGTTACCGGGGTACAGGCCCTCCTTGTTTTCTGGCAATCCTCTCACAGGGTCGCCAAAAAACAGGAAGGTATGATATAATGTCGTCGAAGATGACATTATATCTGCGCATTCTGGTTTCTGCGCCTGCCGCAGGAATCCAGGCGCTGAATTCTGCCGGGGCCCATATCCGCGGAGAGGATATGATATACTGGCCGAAAGATACAGAAGTAGTGCGGCACAAAAGGGCTGCCGCCTGTTGGGAAGGTATAAATAAAATGAAAATAATTCGCGGAATAGAGCTTAAACAGGGAAGCCAGGAGGAGTTACTGCCGGATTTCTCACCGGAATTTCCCTATATTGCCTCCTTTGTGGAGCTGCATAAATATATAGGCCGCCAGTCCCCCTGGCACTGGCATAAGGAAGTGGAGCTTTTCTACATGAAGGATGGAGAACTGGAATATGACACGCCCCATGGGAAGAGGGTTTTTACAGCAGGCATGGGAGGGCTGGTCAATGCCAACGTCCTTCATATGACAAGGGCAAATGAAAGCTGCCGGACCGTTACAGCTATGCTCCATATTTTCGATCCGATTTTTATCAGCGGCAGCCGCGGCAGCGCCATTGACCGGAAGTATGTCATGCCGCTGATAATGGCTTCCCGGATAGACATCATCGGCCTGTACCCTGACAATCCGGAGCATGCGCCGCTGCTTGAGAAGCTTCAGGAATCCTTCCGTTTTTCAGAGGAGGATTTCGGCTATGAAATACGCCTGCGGGAATCGCTGTCGGATATATGGTGCCGTCTGCTGAATACTGCCCGGCCAATGCTGGAAAAGGAGGAGGTACAGGATAAAGCCGGTGATAAAATAAAAGCCATGCTCACTTATGTGCATGAGCATTACGGGGAACGGCTGACAGTGGCCGAACTGGCAGCTTCCGCCTTTATCAGTGAAAGAGAAGCGTACCGCGTGTTCCGGGAATGCGTGCACCTGACACCTGTGGAATATATTATCAGCTACCGCCTGCAGCAGGCCTGCCATATGCTGATAGAAACGGAGGAACCGATCACCCGGATCAGCCAGGCCTGCTGTCTGGGAAGCAGCAGCTATTTCGGAAAAGTATTCCGTGAGAGGATGGGCTGCAGTCCTGTTGAGTTCCGGCGCAGATGGCGGAATAGTGATATTAATCGGCAGGAATAAGATATCATTGGAAAAAAGCATGCACTATAATGACATCATACAAAGACTTTGGAAGCCCCAGCAGCAGTGCAGGTCACCGATAGCTGACGGTATAAGGAGGGAATTATATGATGTTAAAGCTGAATATTTTAAATATGATTAATTTCCTGAAGACAGTGAATGAATGCAGCGGGCCGGTGGTCCTGGTCTCCCAGGACGGAAGACGAGAGGATATGAACAAACAGGAAAGCCTGCAGGAACGGCTTTTGAAAAACTATAAGGACAACCGGCGCAGCCTGAAAATGTGGATTGACGTTGCAGAGCCTGCGGATTATTTGAAAATTGTCTGCTACTATGCAGGGGACTGCTGAATTGCAAGGAACTGACAAAGTCAATTACGCATGGAGGTATGAAATGTCGGATATGGATAAAAGAAAAATTAAAATTGGCCTTATCGGCTTCGGTTCCTGGGTCAGACGCGCCCATCTGCCGGCCCTGGAATACGATGGGAGAGCCATAATCACAGCCGCTGCGGCTGCCACGGAAAAAACAAGGCAGGAAATCCGGCGGACGCTGGGAGAGGAGATCCGGCTGTTTGGAAGCTACGGGGAGCTTCTGGAAAAATCAGATACGGATGCAGTTATGATAGCCGTCCCGGATGAAGTACATGAAGAAGCCCTGTCGGCGGCAATTGCTTCCGGGAAAGCCGTGTTTTATGAACCACCGGTTTCCATCCGGCGAAGCCGGATCCCGATCATCGTGCACAACCTCCTATCAGCGCCGCAGGTAACCTTCGCCAATCTGGAGCTTGGTTTTCATCCGGGCTTTGCCAGGGCGGCGGATATGATAAGGGACGGGGAGATTGGAAACCTGCAGAAAATCACGATAACCCTCCATGCAGGCTGGGGCAGCGCGGTTAATTCCGATGTCTGCCTGATAGACAGAATGTCCTGCTGGTACGTGGATGTGCTGAACCGGATTATCGGCGCGTATCCCTCCCGCGTCCTCCTTCTGGACGGCAGCGGCAATCCGGGCCGCATGCAGTCTGTAAGCACGGCAATTTATGATTATGATGGTGTCTGGGGCATCTTCCAGGCAGAGGTTAACCGCAAGGATGAAACTTCAATTGTGGTGGATGTGACCGGTGATGAGGGCAATATCTGCATCAATTATTTTACCGGCGCATATGGCTTCCAGTCCGTAAGGCATCCGGGACTTCGTTTTTCCTATGACTGCCCCCTGGAGCCATATGCTGATTATCCGGGAGTAAGGGAAAGCGTTTCCGCCTTCCTGGACGCTGTGGAAAGCTGCGACGCAAGCCAGGGAAATGCCGCAACAGTGGCGCGGCTGAACAGTATCGGCCTGGCGACGGAGGAATCAAAGGACACGGGAAGCTGGGCCCCGGTCAATATGCTTCGTTGATAAATGTCCTGAAATGAGCAAAATAGGATTGGTAAACGCCGCTCTTTTCTGATACACTGAAAAAAGCAGAACTGCGTATTTTTCGGAAAGGGGCATAAAAATATGATACTCAAAATAATTGATGAAAAATTTTCTGTCTGCCGGATCGGGGATCCGGCAGCAGCTGTTTTCGCGGATACCTACTGTTTTCTCTGCAAAACGGATGAAGAGATTTCCCTGGTCTGCCCGACAAGCTCTGTTCCCGGGCACACCCTGGCCCGGGAAGACGGATGGCGGGCATTTCGGATAGAGGGTGTGCTGGATTTCTCCCTGATAGGCATCCTTGCAGGGATATCCGGGATACTTGCAGAAAATAAAATCGGAATCTTCGTGGTGTCAACCTACAACACAGACTATGTGCTGACAAAGGAGGAAAGCTTTGAAAGGGTCATGGCGCTTCTTGCCCGGCACGGCTATACGGTATTGCCAGATAATCCATCGCCCAGCACAGATGACAACAGCTTACGAAACGCCGAAAGAGAAGGAGTAGCTGAATGAAATACTTTGGGGAAGGTCTCAGTGAAAAACATAAGGAACTCAGCAGAATCATACGCAAGCCGTCCATGCTGGAGCAGGCGGCGCAGCTGTTCCTGGAAATACATGCGTCCCTGCATTTATCCCGGATTTCCGGGACACAGCCCAATGAAGTGGATGCCCTTCTGAGTGATCTTACGGACAGCGAATATGCGGTAATGCCTTCGGGCAGGGATGAAACTATTGCCTGGGTACTCTGGCATATTGCCAGAATAGAGGATCTCACTATGGGAATCCTTGCCGCAAAGGGTAACCAGCTGTTCAATGAGGAATGGCAGAAACGGCTGAATGTCTCCATCACCGATACGGGAAATGCGCTGACGGACGATGAAATCATGCTTCTCAGCAAAAATATAAATACTGCGGAGCTTATCAGCTACCGGAACGCAGTGGGAGAGCGTACAAGAAAGATAGTTCGGGAACTGGACAGCGAAGCTTTGAAACGGAAGGTTTCCTGTGAGGATATTGCCAGGATACGGCAGGAAGGCGGCGTCACGCAGCAGGAGGAATCCGCCTGGCTCCTTGATTTCTGGGGGAAAAAGGATGTGGCCGGCTTATTGCTGATGCCGCCCACACGGCATGTCATGCTTCACCTGAATGACTGCTGCAGATGGAAACAGGAAATCCGGACAAAGAAAAAATTTTTCAGAAGCTGAAAATTTTTACCTGGGAAGTTATATATGTATATGATAAATCTTATATGCTGATACTGATGTGCGGCACTTTATGGCATCAGCAGACAGCGGCGGCGGATCGGAACGGCAGCATTCCGGTTCGCCGCCGCTGTTTTTTATATGTCATCTGTTATCCCGCATAAATTCTGAAGCAACCTATCTTCATGAAATTCTTTTAATACCACCGCAATAACTACATAAAAATTGTAGCAAATATGTGTTACACATATGATTTGTATAAAATAAATAAATGCTATTGAAAATATAGCAACGTAAATATATAATAAATACATAAATAAACAGATCAGACTATTAAGATAGGCCTATCGCATAGTCAAAATGATTATTTTACACAAACAATAAGCAGAAATGATAGTCAATTTAAAAATTACATTCAGGGATTGACAACGCGGGAAAGGAACAGTATTGATACAGTAATACTGCATTAATAAAATAAAAGCTGTTAATTACCGTATTTGTCACCTGCCGGAACTGTAAATCAAATTTCGAAATAGGAGGAAATGGTTATGAAGAGACTGGGCGCTGTATTATTATCAGCAGCTATGGTTCTGTCGCTTACGGCATGCGGAGGAAATACGACAACTGCTCCGGCTGCTTCGGAACCCGCCAAGGAACCTGCTAAAGAGGCTGCTTCCGAAGCAGGGAACGATGAGGCTGCCCCCGCTGCAAGCGCGTCTGCAGAAGGGACAGACATCAGCGGAAGTACATTGGAGGTAGCGGTTACCTATACAGGTGATCAGGCAACCACTTTCCAGGGACTGGTTAAAAAGTTCGAAGAAGAATATGGATGTACTGTGAATATCGCGGAATACGGCACAGATTACGAAAATACCTTAAAGACACGTATGGCGGCTAATGAGCTTCCCGACGTATTCCAGACACACGGATGGTCAATCCTCCGTTATAAAGAGTATCTGATGGATCTGAAGGATCAGCCCTGGGTTTCCGACTATGATGATTCCGCACTGGGCGTTATCCAGGACGACGACGGCGCAATCTATGTTCTGATGATTTCTGAACTGATTAACGGAACCCTGGTTAACACCGACGTATGTGATGCTGCAGGCGTTGACCCGTACACAATCCATACATGGGATGATTTCACAGCGGCATGTGAAAAGATAAAAGCCTCCGGAACCACTCCCATCTGCGTATTATCCAATCCCGGACTGCTGGCGAACTTTGCAGGAACCTTTGTAAGCTACGACGGCGAAATGTTCCAGGATTCCGCAGCAATGCTGGATGGCTCCTATGACTGGCAGCATTACAAAGAATCCCTGATTAAATACATGTCCGGCTGGATTGAATCAGGCTATTACTTTGATGATATCCTTACACTGGTTGATACCGACCTGACCGAGCGTTTTGCAGCCGGCAAGGGCGCCTTCTGCCTCGGCAACGACCCTTCCGTAATGCTTACCTGCCTTACCCTGAATCCTGACGCCAACTTTATTTTCCTTCCTTCCTTTGCATCCAAAGAAGGTGGAAAAGAGCATGTAGGCATCGGTGAAGGCGATACCTTCGGTATCTGGAAAGACACCAAGAATGCTGATGCGGCAAAAGTTTTCTTAGAGTACATGGCTCGCCCTGAAGTGGCAAAAGAAATGAATGCGGCAACCGGTAAAATCAGCTGCCTGAAATCCACCATGGCTATCGACGACGGCTACGGCCTGAAGGTATTCCAGGACATGAAGGAAAAATGCGCTGACTGCGATATCTTCTATGAAAACCTTTGGGACAGACAGTATATGCCTTCCGGAATGTGGCCGATATTCGGAAATGCAAGCAACATGCTTTTCGATAACCACAGTGAAAAAGGACAGGATGAAGTGATTGAATATCTGCTTGAGAACTACCAGGATTTATATGAAGCAGCTAAAGAGGGCTGATATAACTGATTAAACTAAAACGATGGTGGGGTGGCAATGCCATCTCACCAGTTTTAATATAAGGGGGTCATACTTTGAAGAAAAGAAAATGGATATATCTTTCCCTGACTATTCCGGCATTGGCTCTGATGATACTGTTTATAGCGGCACCGCTTGTTAATGCGGTCAGAATCTCTTTTTTTAAATGGAATGGATATTCCCAGAACATGCGCTGGTATGGTCTGAAAAATTTTGTAAATCTTTTTACGGATAATCTGTTCTGGCGCGCGACGCTGAATACAATGATATACGGCTTTGGTTCCACTTTTTTCCAAAATGTGTGCGGCCTTGCTGCGGCGCTGTTCCTGAATAACAAATTCAAGGGCAGGAACGGGGTCAGGGTAATTCTGTATATGCCTATCATGATTTCCGCGTTCATCATGGGCCAGATCCTTTACTACTTTGTACAGGCGGAGGGCGGTGTTTTCAATGAGCTTTTGGGAATCATCGGAATCTCCCCCATATATTGGATGAAAACCGGCCTCTCCTCAACGCTGATGATTATGCTTGCCAACTCCTGGCAGTACATGGGTCTTTGTATGATTATCTACCTGGCAGGACTGCAGAATATCCCTTCCATGTATAAGGAAGCCGCCAGGCTGGACGGCGCCGGCAAAATGAAGGAATTCATTTATGTGACGCTGCCTTTGCTGATTCCGTCCATTACCACAGCGGTTGTAACCAACTTAATCGGCGGTTTCAAGCTGTTTGACGCCATCGTGGCCATGTCCAACGGCGGACCGAACAGGAAGTCCATGTCCCTGTCATTCTACATATCCCAGCTTTATTTTAACGATGAAAAAGCAGGCTATGCATCTGCCGTGGGCATTATGACATTCTTTATCATTATGATAATCGCCCTGCCGGTAAATGCATATCTGCGCAAGAAGGAGGTTGAGTATTGATGGAAGGAAAGCTGAAAAAATCCAAAGGACCAAATACCCACTCCGTATGGTGGTGCTATATTGTAGCCATCCTGTTGATTCTGATTTATCTGCTCCCTATTTATATCATGCTGAACCTGTCCTTCAGGACGCTGCAGGATCTGGGCACCAAGCTGTCCCTGCCGGCCGCCTGGAATTTTGGAAACTATGTTGAGGTATTCAAAAGCGGTGATCTATGGCTGGGCTTTAAGAATTCCATCATTCTGGTGGTGGAAACCGTCACTCTGGAAATCGTCCTGTCCGCGCTTGCCGCCTACGGGCTTGCAAGAAGCAGCGGCAGGCTCGCGGAATCCATCCGTAATATCAACATGGGCATCATGATGATACCCAGCGTTGCCCTGCTGGTCGGCACCTACGGACTGATGGTAAAATTCCATATGACCAACACGCTTTACGGACTGGCTCTTCTGTCTGCGGCGGGAGGCATCCCCGGCACCATGTTTATGTATGTTAACTTTGTTGTTTCCATTCCCACGGCGCTGGATGAGGCTGCAGCCATTGACGGAGCCGGAGTGCTCAGGACCTTCACGCAGATCATCATGCCCCAGCTGAAGGCGGTTACGGTTACAAGAATTATCATGTCCGCCACCGGCTGTTGGAATAACTATCTGATGCCCATGTATTTGCTGCAGGATAAATCCAAATTTACAATTATCCTGGTTATCAAATCAGCCTTCAACAGAACGAACGGCGTCGGCAATCTGCCGAAGGCCTGTGCTACCTGTGCGCTGGGCCTTCTGCCGGTCATCCTGCTGTATCTGTTCCTGCAGAAATATATTATTGAAGGACAGATTGACAGCTCTGTAAAATAGCGGTTAAAATATAACCAAATATTATATAATACAGGAAGGAAGACAGACAATGAAGCTTTATAAACGTAAACCAGATGACAGGGCTCCTCTCGGCCAGCCGGACCCCTATATGATCAAAGCCGGTGACGGCAGATATTATATCTACGCCACAGGGAATCCCGGCCCCCAGCTATTTTGCAGCGACAGCCTGCTTGACGGCTGGGAATACAAGGGCTGCTGCCTGGAAGCGCCGGGGCAGAAGAATTGCTGGGCGCCCTGCGTGATCGAAATTGACGGTAAATATTATATGTATTATTCAAGCATGGATGAAGACAGCGATGATGTGCATGGCCAGACCATGAGAGTCGCGGTTGCTGACTGCCCCGGGGGACCGTTCCGGTTTGTGAAGAACCTTCTCCCTCCGTTCTCCATCGATCCCCATATGGTAGTTACCCCTTCGGGAATGTATTTATTTTACTGTGTAAACGAATACGAGGCCCAGCGTGTAGGAACGGTAGTAATGTGCGATAAAATGACAGATCCGTTTACCATGGAAGGAAAACCGGTGTGCGTCATCCGTCCCACCCTGGATGAAGAGATTTATCAGCGCGACCGTTTCAAAAAGGGAGAGCACTGGCATACCATAGAGGGCGCTTTTTATTTCAGTAAAGGGAATACGCATTACCTTATGTACTCCGGCGCATGCCACCAGAATCCTACATATTTTATCGGCTACAGCGTGGCGCACGGGGATCCGGATGCGGATTTACGAACGCTGGACTGGAAAAAGTTTCCTGACGATACCACCTACGCGCCGCTTCTTTCCAAAAATGATTTTGTGGAAGGGATGGGGCATAACAGCGTGATCTTTGATAACGGAACATGCTATATCGTGTATCACGGGCGTGATATTGGAGACATAAATCTGCCGGAGGATGCCCGGTCTGCCAGAATTGATGAAATGAAAATAGACGGAGATGTCCTGTCCGTAGAAGTTACAAGATAACAGACTGGAGCGTATCTAAAAAGGGCCGGCAGGTTTTGCCGGTCCTTTTGTTCACTCTGAAAGCTCTTCTAACGGATCCTCTTCCTGGTAATTGATATGTTTTTTGAAAACAGGCTCCTGCAGGTAGGAGGAGAGGAAGAAGAAACCGGCAGGCACGATAAACAGCAACGGCGGATAATAGATGGAAAGTTCAACTGCAAACAGAAACAGGCAGAGCAGCAGGAAATTTTTTACAAGATGGCCGAAAGTAAGTCTGACCAGCAGGGTAAACAGCTCCTGTCTTCTGAGGCGGAATCTTCCCATCAGCGCAAACCCGTGTATCTGAACCGTCAGGCACACAAGAATGGAAAAGAGGGAGAAAAAAACATACATACCTGCAATCATGCTGTCCGGCCTCTGCCAGCACACATAGCCGGTGACGCCGAACAGGGCGTAGAGGAGCAGCAGAAGGGCGGTAAAAGGAAGCGTCTGCCTCAGGTTTTCCTTAAAGGAATCCCGGAAGGTGGCAAAGGCATATCCCCGGTTCTGCCGCAGGACACGGATTGAGGTATGGTACAGGGCAGCAGAGGCGGCCCCGATCGTGAGCACGGGCAGGCTGCATACACACCACAGCACGCTTAAGATGACCATATCCGCCGCTTTATTCAATATTGTTACCAGAGTGCTTTCCTGATTAAACATAACGTTCCTTTCCGGGCAAATCAGCCGTTTTCGTATTCTACCTTCATTACAATGTCCTGGGCATAGTCGCCGAAATGCTTCCCGAACAGATTCATGCCCCCTACATGCTGGCTGTCACTGTCCACTTTCAGGATGAAGGAGAAGAAATAATCATTCAGCAGCCCCAGGCTTTCAATGGTTTCATCCGATATTTTCTGATTGTCCATGTAGCAGCCGCTGTGAGTGACATAAATTTTCTTATATTCACCGAACTGTGTGTTGGATTCACTCCACCAGCTGGGATTATAGATTCCCTTCCTTCCGCCATAATCCCCTTTGGTAAGAAAGGTGACGATTTTCTTATGGTTCAGCTCAAAAGTGATATCGGACGGCCAGTTATTGTTATAGCCGGGTGCCTCAGAGCATACCTCAAAGGAAAACTCAATCTGGGAGACCTTGTCCTGAAGCAGGGAGTAGTTGGAAAACTGGTATTCCAGAAAGCCCCTGGTAAACCACAGCAGGGAAGCATCTGTGCGATCCGGGGAATAAAAGCCATAGGGACTGTCTTCATAATAAAGATAGGAAACAGCGGAGGCAATGCCGCATGGCGGAGAAATTTCGCAGTTGCAGTAGTGCCCGATTGGCATATTGACAAAGACCGGCGGCTTCCGTGTGATTTTGTTCACATGGGCAAATACATCCAGGGAAACATTGGCCGTCTTAATGCCGCACAGCTTCTGTGAGCCCCGCATTCCAGGCTTGGGCACCACCGTAATCAGATTGGCCTCTTTCAGTGTCTTGATGTGCAGGCACATGGAAGACATGGGCAGATAGAAGGCCTCCGCCAGTTCACTGATGGTCATGGCTTTCGCCACCAGGCATTTGAGAATTTCCAGACGGGTTTCAGAAGAAAGGGCCCGGCATATCCTGGCGGTGGTTTCCGTATCCGATAGATCCATAACGATGTCTTTTTTATTTTTGACTTCTTCGTACATAGGATACTCCTTCAATAATGGGTGAAACGTCAGCCCTGCGATGGAAGCCGTCTTTCGGGCCGCATATGTTATGTGATTATAAACAAAGTATAGACAATCACTGTCAAAAAATCAATAGATAGATACATAAAAAATGTATTAAATGAATGCATTGCATATAAAATGTATATTATTAATTTATTATATTGAATTTTAATGTGTAATTTATATAATCAAGATAGGTATAGGTACATAATTTTTGGATGTATATTTCAGGAAAACAGCTGTGTCGGGGCGTGAATCCTGCCATCGGCCTTCCTGATTTCAATGTCTGTTAAAGCAGACAGATCGGAGCACTTTATGAATATTTTGTGGATTTGTACGGATCAGCAGCGGTTCGATACACTGGGCTGCACGGGAAACGAATGGGTTCATACCCCGAATCTGGACAGACTTGCCTCCGAAGGGGTGCTGTTTGAAAACGCTTATGCACAAAGCCCCGTATGCTCGCCCAGCAGGGGAAGCTTCCTTACCGGCCGTTATCCCAGAACCTGCGGCCCCAGGCAGAACGGGCAGGATATTGATGCAAAGGAACGGCTGCTTCCCAGAATTCTTGCCGATAACGGCTATTACTGCGGCCTGGCAGGCAAGCTTCACCTGTCGGCCTGCCACGATAATACAGGAAGGCTGATGGAACCCCGCATTGACGATGGCTATCATTTTTTCCAATGGTCCCATCATCCGCAGCCGCACCACGGTACGAACTGGCCCGCCAATGCCTATAACCAGTTCCTGATGCAAAACGGCAGGGATTATCTGACGCCGGAACGAGAGGACTGCCCCTATGTACAAACCGGCGTGGAGGAAGAATGGCACCAGACTGCCTGGTGCGTCAACGAAGCCATACACTTTATGGAAAGCGCACGGATTTTCGGGAAGGAATGGATGTTCTCCCTGAACTGCTTCGATCCCCATCATCCCTTTGATCCTCCGGCAGAGTATCTGGAGAGATACCTGAACAGACTGGATGAAATTCCACTGCCCAATTACGAAGAGGGGGAGCTTAATAACAAGCCGGTTTTCCAGCAGAAGGATCATGAAGGAGCCTATGATACGAAGGACTATTATGCTTATGAAAAAATGAGTGAAAAGGACCATCGCCTGATCCGGGCCGCCTACTGGGCTATGGTCGATTTGATCGATCACCAGGTTGGCCGCCTGCTGGATTATCTGGAGGAAACCGGACAACGGAAGGATACACTGATTCTTTTCCATTCCGATCATGGGGAAAATCTGGGGGATCACGGCATGTATCTGAAGGGGCCGTATTTTTATGAAAATAATGTCCATGTACCCCTGATCATCAGCTGGCCCGGAAAAATACCGGAGGGCCGCAGGAGCCGGGCGCTGGTGGAGCTTACGGATCTGGCGCCAACCCTCTGTGAAGCTGCAGGCATCGCTCCCTATGAAGGCTTTCAGGGGAAATCCTTCTGGAAGCTGCTGACAGGGGAGGCAGAGCTGCATTCACACCGAAGCAGCGTGTACAGCGAATACTATAACAGCAATATTAACCACAGGAACCCGCTTGCCTTTGCCACCATGGTTTCGGACGGCCGCTACAAGCTGGTGAAGGTACATAAACAGGAAGGTGAAGAGGGCTGCTGCGGAGAATTGTATGATCTGGAGGAACAGCCTTTGGAGCGGGTAAACCACTACGAAGACCCGAAGCTTTTAAATATCAGGATCCGGCTTCTGGAAACCATGTGCGACCGGATGGCGCAGACCTGTGACCCGCTTCCGGTAAGGAAATCCTGCTGGTAGGCCAAAAAACACAAGTCAAACACCCCGCCGCAAGCAACGGGGCATTTGACCCTCGCGGCAGTCGCCAAGTGGACGCACGAGTGCATCCGTTTGGCTCGTTGCCCGCGGAAATACAGGGAACAAAGCCTGGAATCAGAAACCAGCGCTTGGGAAACCGGCAGGCATAAAGCCGGCCGGTCATAGATGTAACCGCACTATGCGGAGAAACGGAGGGTTTCTATGGGACTTATGGATGTAAAAAGTATTTTGAAAATGGCGGATGAAAACCGGTTTGCGGCGGCGGCCATCGATGTATTCGATTACCAGTCCGCGCACTGGGTGGTGGAGGCCGCGGAAAGGGAAAATATGCCCGTACTGCTGATGTTTTACCCGGATATGAGCTGGTTCATTCCATTCAGCACTATGGCGGCCATAGCGGTGGATCTTGCCAGGCAGGCAAAGGTGCCGGTAGGCGTCCATCTGGATCACGGCAAATCCTATGAGATAGCGGTGGGCGGCATTGCGGCAGGCTTTCCTTCCATTATGTATGACGGCTCCGCGCGTCCCTTTGAAGAGAACCTGTCGGTTACGGCAAGCGTGGTAAAATGCGCCCATCTGCTGGGAGTGGATGTGGAGGCAGAGCTGGGAACCGTGGGACAGGGCAGCAGAAAAGAGGATTTCTGCAACGAGGAGTTTTATACAAAGCCTGAAATGGCAAGGGATTTTGTTGCAGGGACGGGCGTGGATTCCCTCGCCGTCGCCATAGGCAACAGCCATGGACATTATGTCTGCGAGCCGCACCTGGATATCCGAAGGCTGGATGAAATCAATAAAACCATCGATACCCCTCTGGTCCTTCACGGCGGCTCAGGCATTCCGGCAGAGCAGATGATCGAATCCGTAAAATATGGAATCAATAAGGTAAATATCGGAACCGAATTTTTTGAAAAGTGTAAAAACTGCATTGCAGCGCATATGGGAGAGGACGGATTTGTCCTGGATCATTACAAAGAAGCAGGGGAAGAGGTAATCGATTTTGTCAGAGGACGGATTGCCCGGATTAATCCTTACCATTTCTCATTATAGGGAGGGAAACTATGGATGTTGTGGGAATCGGGACCCCTTACTATGATATGGTGATCAACGTGAGCAAAATGCCCGGGCTGGACGGTGCGGCGGGCGCCAACGAAGCTTTTTACCAGGGGGGAGGCAAGGTGGCGACCGCAATGGCCGCTGCCGCCAGATTGGGGAGAAGCGCAGGCATGATGGCCAAGGTGGGCGAAAACCACAGAGGACAGTTTATCATCAATGATTTCCGCTACAATGGTGTGGACACCTCCGCCATCATCGTGGATGCCCCGGGGACCTCCAGTCCCTTCTGCCTGTCTCTTTCCGAGGAGGAGCACAAAACCAGGATTTTTATCGGCAAGGAGGGCACCGCAGGAGAACTGCTGCCGGAGGAAATCGATTATGAATATCTGGGCAAAGCAAAATACCTTCATTTGGAAAACGGCAGACCTGCCAGCGCGGCGGCAGCTCTTTTTGCCAGGGAGCACGGCATTGTAACGGTAATGGATGCGGACAATTATCAGGAGGGGATTGTAAAGCTGCTTCCCTGTCTGGATGTTTTTATCGCCTCGGAATTTTTCTACCGGGATATGTTCGGGGATCTGCTCTATGAGGAGGGCTGCAGGAAGCTGCTGGAGGCCGGCCCGTCTACGGCGATAGTTACGCTGGGAAGCAGGGGAAGCGTAGGGATGACGGCGCAGGATGGTTTTTTCCGGACGGAAAGCTTCCATGTGCCGGTCAGGGATACCACGGGCGCCGGGGATGTTTTTCATGGAGCCTATATCGTGGGGCTGCTGGAAGGGATGGACGCGCCGGAATGCGCCAGGTTTGCCAGCGCGGTTTCCGCCATAAAATGCACCTGCTTCGGAGGAAGGACCGGGATTCCAAACCGGGATACGGTGCAAAGGTTCCTGGAAACAGGCGAAATCGACCGGACGGAGGCACAGCGCAGACTGGCTTATTACAGAAACAATTTATAAACGGAGGACGTGTCCGTATACGGCACGCCGTCCTAAGGCAGAATGGAGGGTTATTTTATGGGAATGGTGTCATTGGGTAAAACAAAGCTTCAGGTATCCGAAATCATCCAGGGTACCTGGGTCATGGGAAAGGATTACTGGGGAGGGGCCGAGGACAGGGAATCCGCAGAGGCGATACAATGCGCGCTGGAGCACGGAATCAATACCTTTGATACAGCTTATATTTACGGAAAGGGGCATGCGGAGGAGCTGCTCGGGGAAGCGCTCCGCGGTGTGCGGGATAAATGTGTTATCATTACAAAGCTCTGGAAAACAGATATGGCGCGGGAAAGGGTGCAGCCGGGGCTGGAAGAGGCCATGCGGCGGCTGCAGACGTATTATATAGATGTCTTCTTCATCCATTATCCTTCGGAAACCGTGCCGATCGAAGAAACCATGACAGAGCTTATGCGTCTGAAGGCCGAAGGAAAAATCGGAGCCATCGGCGTATCCAATTTCAGCCTGGAACAGATGAAGGAGGCGCTGCGTTTCGGGGAGATTGATGTGATACAGCCCTGCTACAGTCTTCTCTGGCGCTTTATTGACAGGGATATCCTGCCCTTTGCCATTGAGAACAAAATCGCCGTAATCCCTTATTCGCCTCTGGGACAGGGGATTCTTACCGGCTCCATGCAGCCGGGCCATACCTTCAGGGAAGGGGATTCCAGACAGAATACGCCGCTGTTTGCACCGGAAAACTTTGAACGCGCGCTGGCCGTAACCGAACGGGTGAAGGAGGTCGCCGCCAGATATGGCAAAACACCGGCGCAGACCGCCATCCGCTGGGTAATGCAGTGTAAAGGCATGACGGCGCCGATTGTGGGCGCCAGGAACAGGAAGCAGGTAAATGACAACGCAGGCGCATGCGGATGGGAGCTTTCCGCAGAGGATATGAAGTATCTGGATGAGTACAGCCGGGACTTCGCTTACAGCCTGCCGACTTATAAAACATTGTTTGACAAAACCATTGTATAGTGCAGGGTAACGGTATATGAAACGGACAGTTACCGGTTACTTACAGACATATTTCACATGCCCGTTGGTACGGGCAGATGGGAGCAGCTATGAAAAATCTGGACAAACAGCTGAAAATAGGCCTGGTTCCTACCCGAAGAGAGGCCTTTGCCAATGAAACTACCACCCGCCAGAAGGAAGCCGTCGTTAAACGCTTCCGGGAGCTGGCGGAAGAACTGGATTTTGAAATCGTTACTATCGAGGACATTAATGAAGAAGGCCTGCTGATGACATATCACGATGTGAAAGCGGCTTACAAAAAGCTGACGGCTGCTGGCGTGGACGCCCTGATCTTCCCCCACTGTAATTTCGGCCAGGAGGAGGCTGTGGGCAGGCTGGCGAAGGATATGAATCTGCCGGTTCTGATCTGGGGGCCCAGGGACGGCTGCCCCAACGGCCTGGAATGGCGGCCCACCGACAGCCAGTGCGGCATGTTCGCCACCACCAAGCTGCTCATGCATTACGGCGTAACCTTTTCCTACATAGAAAACTGCGCAATTGACAGTGATATCCTGAAAAAAGAGCTGGCAGATTTCCTGGCCGCAGCCAATGTGGTAAAGGCCTTCCGCGCCCTGCGCATCGCCAGGATCAGCAGCCGCCCCAAGGAATTTTTAAGCGTCATGGTCAATGAAGCGGAGCTTCTGGAAAAATACGATATCGAAATCGTATCCGGGGAGCCGACGGTGATTCTGGACAGGGTGGACCGGATACTGGCAGAGGACAGGGAACGCATGGAAGCGCTTTTGCAGGATCTGGTGGACGCAGGGCTTGATATCAGCGCGCTGGGAGAAAAAAGATATCCTCTGGCCGCCATTGAGCTGGCACTGATGGACTTTGCCGAAGCAAACGACTGCAATGCCCTTTCCTGTGAATGCTGGAACCTGTTCCGCAAAAAATACGGTGTATCCCCCTGCTTTATCCTGGGGGATTTGAACGACCGCGGCCTGCCTGCCGCCTGTGAAAACGACGTCCACGCGGCAATCACCTCCGTAATGGCGGTAGCCGCCGCAAGATACAAAACGCCCTCCTTTGTGGCGGATCTCACCATAAGGCATCCCGAAAATGACAATGCGGAGCTTTTATGGCACTGCGGTTCCTTTGCCAAGAAGCTGAAGAAAGCGGATGCAAACGGACGGATTGTGAAAGAGGGAAAGGGCTTCTATGAGCTGGAGGGCGGGCCGGTCACCGTACTGCGCTTTGACGGGAACCATGGAGAGTACTATATGTTCGCAGGAGAAGCCAAAGGCGTGGACGGGCCGGTTACCAACGGCAATTATCTGTGGATCGAAACGGACAACTGGGTAAAATGGGAGAAAAAATTTATTTTCGGGCCCTATATCCATCATGTGGTCGGCATCCATGGAAGGTATTCCCATATCATCCAGGAAGCCTGCCGTTATCTGGGAATCCGGATTGATCTGCCGGATATGCCGAACCGGTATTGATGAGCCGCCCGCTTCGGCAGGCAGATAGGAGCGTTTATGAAAGGCAGTAAAAAGACTCTCCGGATATTCTGGACACTGTTTGCCTTTAATGCTTTATTTTATGTGCCCGGGGCTACCTTCGGCGCATATATCGGTGTATACTACAGATCAAAGGGAATGAACGTATCTCAGATAGGCCTGCTGTCGGCCATTGGGCCGCTTCTTGCGCTTATCCTGCAGCCGCTTTGGGGGATTTTTTCCGACAGGCGGGGCCGCCACATGGCAGTGCTCCGCCTGGCCCTTGCAGGCTCCGCCGCCGGTGTCCTGTGCTATTACCGGGCGGACACCTTCCTTCTTTTTGCCGTATGCGTGTCCGTCTACAGTTTTTTCAACTGTGCAGTCGGGCCCATCGGGGATTCCATCGTGGTGGATATGGCCCTGGAAAATGGCCTGCAGTTTTCTTCCATCCGGCTGGGCGGGACTCTTGCCTATGCGGCGACAGTGGTTTTTGCAGGGATGTACCTGAAAACAAATCCCACCGCCTCCTTCGGGATTACGGCCGCGGTCTGGTGCATCATGCTGCTGGTTACCCTGTTTATGAACAAAGAGGTGCGGAAATACAAATGTGAAAAACGGACGGGGATATTATCTGTTTTTAAAAACAAGAAGATATTGTTTGTCCTGTTTTATGCATGTATTTTCCAGATCGTATTGGGCTGCTACGGATCCTTCCTGGGGCTGGTGGTGACGGATATGGGGTATGATAACGCTACAATCGGCCGGCTGATGTGCGTCTCGGCGCTGAGCGAAATTCCCGTGCTATTGTGCATCGGCTATATTTCACGCAAGATCCGGATTGAATACCTGCTCCTCATTGCAGGCGCAGCCATGACCGTCAGAATCTGGCTGCCGCTGACAGGGAGCATAGCCGGTATTTTCATAGGCCAGTCCCTGCAGGGCGTCACCTATATGATCATGTATTACAGCTGTGTCATGTTTATGAACCAGAACCTGTCAAAGGAGCTGCATGGCACTGGGCAATCCCTGTTTTATATGGTGCAGACCGGCCTGGCCTGTACCTTCAGCAACATCGCGGGCGGCTGGCTGGGAGGAAAAATCGGGCTGCTTAAAACCTATTTCCTCTATGGACTGGTTCTGCTTGCCGTAACGGCTCTCTGCGCCTTTGTGCTCAGAAGCCATTTCCACAAAGATATAGCAAAGCAAAAGGAGACGGATTTCTTATGAACGAAAAACATTCCCTGCTGGCAGGCCTGACCTGCCTGGCAGACGCAAAAACAAGATCCATCAGCCCGGAAAATTTCCATGGGGAAAAGGGAAAGGGCGGCATGGCTGTGGAAGGAACGGGAAAGGAGTGCGCAAGAGAGCTGGGACAGGGCTGGAAGATATCCCCTTCCGTTGAAATTCCCGGTAAGGAAACCCTGCTTCTGGCTGACATCCAGGGCAGCGGTATAATCCAGCACATCTGGCTGACCTGTCCCCATGAGGACTGGCGTTCTTTAGTGCTTCGTTTTTACTGGGATGCGGAGGAGACGCCCTCCATAGAGGTGCCCCTGGGAGATTTCTTCTGCATGGGCTGGTGCGAAACAGGGCTTCTGCAGTCGCTTCCTGTCTGCGTTAATCCCAGTGGCGGGATGAACTGCTACTGGCAGATGCCTTTCCGGACAGGTGCAAAAATCACACTGGAAAACCTGACGGGTAAAAAAAGTGTGATCTACTATCAGATCACCTATGTGGAAACAGCCGTAGAAGAGGATACCCCCTATCTTCACGCCCAGTTCAGGAGAGACAATCCGCTGGAATATATGAAAAACCATGTGATTGTCGATCGGGCCGTGGGCAAAGGGCAGTATGTGGGAACCTATCTTGCCTGGGGCGTAAACAGCAACCGCTGGTGGGGCGAGGGTGAAATCAAGTTTTTCCTTGACGGGGACACTGATTTTCCTACCATATGCGGAACCGGGACAGAGGACTATATCGGCGGCGCCTGGAACTTCGAATATCCCAGGGGAGAATACTGCCGTTTCTCCACACCTTATTCCGGGCTGCATCAGATTATCAGGCCCGACGGCCTGTATTGCTCCCAGCAGCGTTTTGGCATGTACCGTTTTCATCTGACGGATCCTATCCGGTTCGATACGGATCTGCATGTGGAAATCCAGGCCCTTGGCTGGAGGAGCGAGGGCAGATATCTTCCCCTGCAGGACGATATTGCTTCCGTAGGCTACTGGTATCAGCTGGAGCCGCACAAACCCGTTCCGCCGTTGCCGGATGCCAACGCGCTGGAAGTGAATTAAACAGGAAAAGAGGTGAGCACGATTAAAACTGACACTTACAATACTTTTACCTATAAAAAGGACCGGCAGCGGGCCATATCCTTTCCCGTGGGAGGGCTGGGAAGCGGCAGTATCGGCATTGCGGGAAACGGCTGCCTGATCGACTGGCAGGG
>NZ_KE992781.1:32229-46460 GCF_000466465.2 Clostridium sp. KLE 1755 | reverse complement strand
CTGATCGACTGGCAGGTTTATAACCGCCCCGCCATGGGAACGAGAAACGGATACAGCCATTTTGCCGTGAAAGCGCAGGCGGGTGATGAGCTGCTGGATGCCAGGGTACTGGTTTCGGATCTGGCAAAGCCCTATCTGGGACAGGTGGACGAAAGAACCATGCTCGGCATGCCGCATTTCCGGGAGCTGGTATTTGAGGGGAAATACCCTATGGCGGAGCTTTCCTTCCTGGATGAGAGATTCCCTGGAAGGGTTACCGTGCGTTACTATAATCCGTTCATCCCTCTCAATGACAGGGATTCCAGCATTCCGGCGCTGTTTGCAGACATTCTGGTGGAGAATACCACAGATCGCCCCATTACCTATACCACGGCGGGAATCATAACAAATCCGTGCCAAAGCAGCTTTACCCGCAACCGCTTCCGGGAAGGAAACGGCATCCGCGGAATCCATTTCACCACGGAAGAGATCGATAAAGGGGATGTTTCCTACAGTGATTTTACGCTTGCCGCAGATTCGGAGGCTGCCTGTCAGGAATACTGGTTCCGTGGGAACTGGCGGGATCATGTGGAAACCTACTGGCGGGAATTTGCCTCGGCAAAGCCTCTTGAAAACCGCCGTTATGAAAACGGGAAAAAGGATTACAAGGATACGGGCATGCTCTGTATCTCTAAGGAGACTGCGCCGGGAGAAATACAGGAATTCCATTACGTGCTGACCTGGAACGTGCCTAACTGCAACAACTACTGGAGCGGCCTGGATATCAGCACCTCCAATATTCATTATGATGTATGTGACCGGACGCCCTGGAAGAATTACTACGCCGTTCTTTTTGAGGACTCCTGGGCAAGCGCTTCCTATGCGCTGCATAACAGACAGCGGCTGCTTGGGGAAACCCTGACGTTTATGGACGCCATGTACGAGACCACCATACCTGAAGAGGCTCTGGATGCGGTTACAGCCAACCTGGCGATTCTGCGTTCGCCCACCTGCCTCCGCCTGGAGGACGGTTCCTTCTATGGCTGGGAAGGCTGCTTTGACAATGTGGGAAGCTGTGAGGGGACCTGCACCCATGTATGGAATTATGCCTATGCGCTGCCTTTTCTTTTCCCGGCGCTGGCGCGCAGCATCAGGGATCTGGAATTCAGGTACAGCCAGCGGGCGGACGGTGGCATTGAATTCAGGCTCAGACTGCCTGTCGGCAGTACGGGCAAATGGTTCCACTCCTGTGCGGACGGCCAGCTTGGCAGTATTATGCTTACCTACAGGGATTATAAAATCAGTGGCGACAGGGAATGGCTGGCCTCCAAATGGGAGTCCGTGAAAAAGGCTCTTGCCTATGCATGGTCGGAAGAGAACCCGGATGCCTGGGATCGGGGAAAAAAGGGATATCTGGACGGACGGCAGCATCACACGCTGGATATGGAGCTTTTCGGCCCTAACGCCTGGCTCCAGGGCTTTTACGCCGGCGCGCTGAGCGCCGCCGCTGAAATGGCTGCCGTTTTAGCAGACAGGGAAGCGGAGGAGGAATACCGGGAGCTGGCCGCCAAAGCGAAAGAATACCTGAACGGCGAGCTTTTTAACGGAGAATATTTCTATCAGAAAGTTGACGTATGCGACCGCTCTGTCGTGGAGCGCTTCCAGGCGCAGGACGACTACTGGAACGGGGAAAAGGGGCAGATAAAGTACCAGATCGCTGACGGCTGCGGCATTGACCAGGTGCTTGCCCAGTGGCATGGAAACCTGTGCGGGCTGCCGGAGATTTTCGAACAGGATAAGGCGCGCTGTGCCCTGGATGCCATTTTCCACTATAATTACAAACCTGCCTTGGGGGAAATCTATAATCCCTGGCGTATTTTTGCCATTGACGAAGAGGGCGGCGTAATCATGTGCGAATGGCCGGAGGGGTCGCTGAAGCCTGCGATTCCGCTCACCTATGCCCAGGAGTGCATGGACGGCATGCAGTATCAGGCAGCGTCGCATATGATCTGGGAAGGGATGCTGGAGCAGGGTGAAACCATTGTTAAGGCGGTAAGAGAGAAGTACCGGGGAGATAACAGGAACCCCTGGTGTGAGATCGAATGCGGAAGCTATTATGCCCGTTCCATGGCCAGCTATGCGCTTCTGCTTTCCTACAGCGGCTTTACTTGTGACCTGGATCAGGGAATTCTTGGCTTCCGGCCGAGACGCCGCTGCGCAGACGATAGCTTCACCAGCTTCTGGTCCGCCGGAAGCGGCTGGGGCAGGGTGCGCTATCAAAGCGACGGTTCCATCATCCTGGAAATTATCCGGGGCAGCCTTTTCCTGAAGCAGTTTGTAACCGGGACAGAGGGGAACATAGCTAAGGTATCTTGCGATGGAAAAGAACAGAAATTTACCCGGGAGAAGGACAGGATTTCATTTACAGAAAAAGTAAGAATAGAAAAAAGTCTGGAGCTGAAGGCGGATTAATCCGCCTTCACTTCTATACGGCGTCCGGTCTGGAAAGACTCGATTACCGCATATGCAAGCTCCAGCGCCCGCAGCCCCCGTCTGGCGGGAACAGGCGGTTCCTGCCCGGCAAGCAGCGCCGGGATAAGCGCATCCAGGTGCCTGTCCAGATTGTGCCCGAAGCTGCGCAGCCCGTCTTCAAAGAAGCCTGCCTGCCAGGTTTCCGCCATTTCGCTGTCCGTAGCCTGGAAGGTATAGGAGCGTACATTGTCTTCGATCAGTATTCTGCCGTCCGTGCCGCCGATTTCAATCAGCTGGGAAAGCCGGTTGTGCTCATTGGCATCCAGGGTTGCCAGGAAGGAACCCACAGCGCCGTTTTCAAACCGCAGGGAAAGCGTAAAGCTGGAATAGCTGTTCCGCCCGCCGTTATCGGTCATCTCCGCCATACAGGAACGTATGGGGCCGCACAGATGCTCAAGCAGATCCAGCCCGTGGCACTGGGCCTCAATGAGATTCAGATAGGGATGATCCAGAAGCTGCGTATCCCACCCGTGGCCGAAACGCCAGTGTGCAAAAACCGGCCTTCCCAGCCGCCCTGCATCAATATCCTGCTTTGCTTTCAGACAGGGAATGCTGTAGCGCTGGTTAAAATCAATGGCATAGAACAGCTTTTTTTCTTCCGCCCTGGCCGTCAGTTCCCTCGCTTCCTCCAGCCGGTAGGCAAGCGGCTTCTCCGACATCAGCGGAATGCCGGCCTCAATTACGGTCATTGTGGCTTCAAAGGTATGCTGCGCAGGCAGGCATACCGATACGAAATCAGGCTTTTCCTTCTCCAGCATTTCCCTGATATCAAGATACCAGGGGACCTGAAAGGCATCGGCCCTTTCCTGTGTCCTTTGGGCTGTACGGCCCACAATGGCCGCCAGCTGTGTGTCCTTTCTGCTCCAAAAGGCTCTGGCATGCTGATAGCCCCAGCCGCCCGCGCCGATAACGGCCACCCGCAGCCGCTTTGATTGCTGTTTGTTCTCTTCCGGCATGATTAGATCATCCTTTCTTATATAAGGGTTCCTTCCCTGTACGGGCAACGGTTGCTTTTTTCTTCACTGTTCCTGCTGAAAAAAACAGGGCTGAGGTTCCGTGGTAGGGCCTTCTGCCACAAGGATATCAGGACCGTTTTCCTGCGCTTCAAAGTGGATGCGATCTACGCAGAGACGGCGGGGGCTCATGCGGGTCAGGTCATAATGCTGATGGTAAATGATGAACATTTCCTTATTGTCCGGCGACCAGGTAATGCAGTGATGGCCGACGCCGTGTACTTTGTCGTTGGAGCGCAGTATCGGATTTTTTTCATATTTTTCATAATGGCCCAGGGGGGAATCGGAAACCGCATAGCCGGAGCCATAGTCGGACAGGCAGTGGCTGCCGGAATAGGTCAGGTAATACAGGCCCTTGTGCCTGATCATGTAAGGCGCTTCATTTACCGGCCACTGTTTGCATTCCCAGGGCGTGTCGGGCACCAGCAGACGGGTCAGAGTCTCTTCCCGGATACTCATCATATCATCGGCCAAACGCGCGCCCCAGATTTGATTGGAGTCAAAAAAGCGGACAAAATAAAGATACCAGGCGCCGTCCCCGTCCTGGAAAAAATGGCTGTCGATTTCTTTAATATCTTCATGCAGCGGCTTTTTTACCTCCTGTACGAAGGGCCCCAGAGGGGAGCGGCTGGTGGCGATGCAAAGATGCTCCTCTACAGAATAAGACAGATAAAAGATTCCGTCCACATATACAATGTCCGGCGCCCAGAACTGCTTTTCGCCCCAGGAATCGCAGGCCTTCAGCGCCATGCCGGCGTCCGTCCAGTGAACCAGATCCTCGGAGGTGTAAACCTTGAAGCCCATTTCGGAAGCATCCTTCATATCCGTATTGGTAGCATAAAGGTAATACTTCCCCTCATAAAAAATTACATCCGGATCCGCGCAGCCGTCCAGGACCGGATTCACGAACATTTGACACGCCTGGGCAGCGGGTCCGCCCGGGTGATTCGTCTGTTCCATTGCCATAAGAAATACCTCCCTTATTTTTATACAGACATAAACATATCTGTGTGTCAAGCGGAAAGCACCGCCTGTCCTTATTTTAGCAAATGCCGGTGCGCTAAGGAACCGTTTTGGCAAGCTCCAGCAATTTTATATCCTATTGGAACAACAACTACAAAAAAGCTACACCAGTGCCGCAGGCCTTCCTTATTCCTATCAGAAGCCGCGGCCAGGTGCGGCGGAAGGAGTTATTATGCAACTGAATGCACTTATCAGACAGACAAGGCTGCTGCCCTCCGAATACCGCCTGAAAAGGGATCGGGATCTGGCTTATCTGATGGAACTGAAGGAGGAAAACCTTTTATTTTCCTATTATACGGAAGCGGGGCTGAACGGCAGGCTGAACTACCGCCCGGAGCCCTGGCTGCACGGAGGGTGGGACAGCCCTCTCAGCCAAATCAGAGGCACCTTCACCGGCCATTGGCTGAGCGCAGCCGCCAGACTTTACCAGGAAACCGGCGATATCCGCCTGAAAGCAAAGGCGGATTATATCGTGGCTGAAATCGGGCGTTGCCAGGAAGCAAACGGTGGCGAGTGGGCCTTCCCGATTCCTGAAAAATATCTTCAGGGGTTAAAGCAGGGACGCCATTTCTGGGCGCCGCAGTACGTATGCCATAAGGTCATGATGGGGCTTCTGGATATGTATCAGTATGCGGATAACCGGCATGCGCTACAGATTCTGGAGGGCTGCGCGGCCTGGTTCTCCCGTTTTGCCGCGGATATCAGCAGAGAGACCATGGATGATATGATGGATCTGGAGGAAACGGGCGGGCTCATGGAGCTATGGGCGGATCTTTATGGCATTACCCGCAGTAGACAGCACCTGGAGCTGATGCGTAAATATGAACGCCCCCGTCTTACCGGCCCTCTCTTAGAAGGAAGGGATATTCTGACCAACATGCACGCCAACGCCACCATACCGGAAATCCACGGATGCGCCAGAGCCTATGAGGTGACAGGAGAGGAACGGTACTTAAGGATTGTCGAAAGCTACTGGAGGCTGGCGGTGGACGACAGGATGCCCTTTGCCACAGGAGGGCAGACCGATGCGGAGACCTGGGCCCCTCCGGGAAAACAGGCCGCCCGGCTCTCTGATATGAACCAGGAGCACTGCGTCGTCTACAATATGATACGGCTCGCAGATTATCTGTACCGCTGGACCGGTGAGAAAAAATACCAGGATTACATAGAACTCAACCTCGTCAACGGCCTGCTTGCCCAGGGCTTTTGGGAGGCCAGGGCCCTGGACGGCGCGCTGGAGCCCCATATTCCCGATTCCGGCATTGTCTGTTATTATCTGCCTCTGGCGCCCGGCTCCGTCAAAAAATGGGGAAGAAAAACGGAAGATTTCTGGTGCTGCCACTGTACGGCCGTACAGGCAAATGCCAGATACCGGGAATGGATCTGGTACCAGTCCGGGGCAGTGATTTCGGCCGAACAGTTCATCCCTTCTGAAACAGAGGCTGAAATTGACGGGAAAAAGATTCTCCTCCGTATGGAGGACTGCGATTTGGGAGGGAATTATCTGCGGTATCATCATATTGCCGGAGAAATCATGAGCCGGCCCGCTTTCCGGAGAATACAGATTACGGCATCCGCGCCGGAGCCAACGGCATTTACCCTGCGACTGCGGCTTCCCTGGTGGTTAAAGGATAGGGCGGTTGTTTCCTTTCAGGGCGAGAATCAGGGCGAGAATTCTTCTCAGGGCAAAAAGATATTTTCCCCGGAAGGAAACGGATACCTTCAGATAACCCGGCTGTGGAGCGGTACGCAGCAGCTCATCCTGGAACTGCCTAAGGGGCTGACCTGCTGGCCTCTGGCGGATGAACCTGACACTGTCGCCTTTCTTGACGGGCCTGTGCTGCTTGCCGGGCTGACAGAGCATGCGCATATGCTTTACGGAAACCGGAACCGGCCGGAATCCTTCCTTGCACCGGATCACGAGCGGGAATGGGAGGCCTGGAAGGAAGGCTTCCGTACGGTGGGACAGCAGGAGAATTTCCGCCTGCTTCCGATTAAAAATATCGGCAGGGAATGCTATACAGTGTATTTTCCGGTAAATACTGTCTGCCCCTGAGCAGATGTGATATGATATTCCTTAAATATCCCATAAATCAAATTCCCACAGCGTGAGAAAAGAGGCCGAGTATGTACGAGTGTGAAGAAGCCATTTATCAGGATTCCTTATGGAAAGCATCTTCTTTGAAGGATCGGAACGGAAACTACATTCAGGAGCTGCGCCTGAAAATGAGAACAGAAAGCCAAAACCGCAAATTTATCTGCCCGGAGTGCGGGGAGCCGCTGATATTGAACGCCTGAAATATCAGACAGCCCTATTTCAGCCACTATACCGGCAGTGAATGTGTGCTGACCAACAAAGAGCAGGGAGAACGGAACCGCCGTATGCGCGATGCCATGCTTTATTTCGCCTCCCTGAGCTTTCCCGATGCGACAATCCTGCAATATGAGCCTCTCCGTGGAAGCCTGCGCAGCCAGATCATGGTGCATACGCAGGATAAGAAACAAGAAATTAAGCAGGAAATTAAAATTGCCCTGAATTATGTTTCCGATTTTGTGAAGCATACGCAGCTGGAAAACAAGATGGACTGCATGAAGGAAATGGGAATCCTGCCTATATGGTTCACACCCTGCCGCCCCGGCGGGCAGGAGCGGCTGACAACGGCGGAATACCAGATCAGCACACAGCAGCCGCTGCTTTTAAGCATTGACTGCAAAAACAGCCTTCTTTACATAAAAAAGTGTGATGATAAGGGAATCCGGGTAATCCGGGAAAAAGCTTATCCCCTCTCTGAAGTGAGGCTGAATGAGCAGGGTCAAATTGTATTTCGGGAACAAACGGAACCAGCCGGCCAGACTGTGGCACAGATGAGAGCGGATGGACAGAGTGGGCAAGCAAAAGAGAATGCAAAAGGAAGGGAGCGCCTGGAAAAAGGTGACACCCATGAAAAAGAAAGCGACTATACGGCGGCTGACAGCTATAAAGATGCTAACTGTGAAGAAACTGGCAGTTACGAAAAGCTGTCCTTCGGAAAGCTTCTGGCTGCCCGCATGTTCGAATTAGCAGAAGAGTCAGGAAACTCCCGGCAAAGCTATTCCCTGGATCAGGTGGTTTTCCGCATATCCCAGGAGGATTATATGGCTATTGGGCCGAATGTTTACAGCCAGGCCCATTATATGAAATCCCGCGGATTATACTGGCTTCCCAAGAAGCTTAAAGGCAGTTCCCAGGAAAGAAAAAATGCGGCTGTGATCAGAGATTGTTTTCTGGAGTACGTGGACAATGAACTGATGATTTCTCCCGGAAAATGGGAAAAAGGGGACTGGGCCGGCAGAGTGCTTCAGGTATTGGAGGAATTCAGGGAAAGCGGCATCTGGCTTAAGGCGGCGGATGATTTGAAATAACTGTGAGGGACTGAAAAGATACACGGGATACTTCTGAAAGGGACGGATTGTTTTTCGTGGAAAAATAGAATATACTGATGTAGCCAGGAAGCTGCAGAACAGTTATATGCTAAAAAAAGTTCCGGGCAGTGAGAGAAAGTTGAAATAGAGGAGCCGGCTATGACCACCATTAAACAGATTGCAGAAGAACTCGGCGTAAGCCCAACCACTGTATCCAATGTAATAAACGGACGCACCGGGAAAATGTCCCTGGAAACCAGGCGGAAAATCGAAGAAGCGCTCTGGGAAAACCATTATGAGACAGCAGGAAAAAGCAGCGGCGCATCGTCGGGGGAAAATATGATCGCAGTGGGCTTTTGCATGGGAGGATACTGCAACGTCCTTACTGATCCTTTCTGCGGAGAGCTTCTGGGTGCCATCCAGAAAGCGGCAAAGGAACAGGGAAGATATATCGTTTATGACGTACCGGAAACGGAAGAGGACATGCTCCGTCTGTGCGCCCCCTGGAATATCGACGGCGCGATAGTTCTTGGCTGGAAGCCGGAGGAGTGCGCAAGGCTTGCGAAAAAGACCGGAAAACCCATGGTTTTTATTGATTCCTGCTTTGCGGACAGTGAAGAATATGACAATATCGGACTGCAGGACTACGAGGGTGCCTTTGAACTGACCTCCTATCTGCTCCGCCTGGGGCACCGTTCCATTGCTTTTTTCTGTGATCAGGAACAGCCTTTGGCAAGCAATGGTGAACGTCTGCGCGGCTTTCAGGACGCATTGCTGGGCTTTGGCCTGTCTTTTTGCCGGGATGATTTTTATTATCTTCCTGAAAACAAAACAATGCGCCACGAGGTGCTGCGGCAGTTCGTGAGGAAATCCGGGAAACGCTACAGCGCTGCTTTTTTTGTCTCCGATTATTATGCAAATGAAGCCATCACCATATTTTATTCCAAGGGGCTGAGAGTGCCGGAGGATATTTCCGTAACAGGCTTTGATGACAACATCTATGCCAGGCTTTCCCGGCCGGCGCTCACCACAGTACGCCAGCTGCCGGAGGAGAAGGGCAGACAGGCGGTAAGCCTTCTCATGAAACGGATCAGGGGGGAAGAAACCCCCGTGCGTTCGCTCGCCCTCCCTACGGAACTGATTGTGAGGGAAAGCACAAGAGCTGTGATTCCGGATTTGCCGCTGTCCTTGCCATAAGAGTAACCGTTTCAATACCCTTACAGGTATCATTATTTATAGTAAACAGCCTGATGTTGTGCATCCTGCCCGATATCAGGCTGTTTTTTTGTGCAGAAAATTGGTTTTTCACAACACTTATTGAATAACCAGACAAAACCAACTAAGCTTTTCTTAGAAAAAGCGGCGGCGTGGATATTGTTTTTACACAGCTTTCGTGATGAATATAGTATCAGTCAAAATGGATTGTTTATGCTGCCTTATGCAGCATGACGGAAAGGATGGAAATAATTATGGAAAAAGAGCAGACAAAGTGGTGGCAGAAGGCGGTTATTTATCAGATTTATCCCAGAAGCTTTTACGACAGCAACGCAGACGGCATCGGCGATCTCCAGGGAATTATCCGGAAGCTTCCCTATCTGCAGGAGCTTGGCATTGACGCTATCTGGCTGTCTCCCGTATTCCGCTCCCCTCAGGACGACAATGGCTATGACATTTCCGATTACCAGGATATTGATCCTATTTTCGGAAATCTGGCTGACATGGACGAGCTGATTGCGGAGGGCAAAAAGAGAGGAATCCGCATCATCATGGATCTGGTATTGAACCACAGCTCTGACGAGCATCCCTGGTTCCTGGAGGCAAAGAAAAGCAGGGAGAATCCTTATCACGATTTTTATGTCTGGCGTGACGGCGTGGAGGGGGAATATCCCAACGATTTGAAATCCGCCTTCTGCGGGCCTGCCTGGGAATGGGTACCGGAATGCGGCCAGTATTATCTTCACCAGTTCTCCGTAAAACAGCCGGACCTGAACTGGGAAAACCCGAAGCTGCGTCAGGCAGTTTATGATATGATTAACTGGTGGATAGACCGCGGCGTAGGCGGCTTCCGTCTGGACGTTATCGATCTCATCGGCAAGGATACAGACAACTGTGTCATGGCGGAAGGCCCCATGCTTCATCCGTTTATCCGGGAAATGAGCAGCCATACCTTCCAGCGGGCCGATTTGGTGACCGTGGGAGAGGCCTGGTCCGCTACGCCGGAAAGAGCGTTTCTTTACAGCAACCCGGACGGTTCGGAGCTCTCCATGGTATTCCAGTTTGAACACATGGTCCTGGATCAGCAGCCCGGGAAGGAAAAATGGGATCTGGCGCCGTTCCCCTTTGTGAAATTCAAAAAAGTATTTACCAAATGGCAGCAGGCGCTGTATCAGAAGGGATGGAACAGCCTTTTCCTGGATAACCACGACCTTCCCCGCGCGGTATCCCACTTCGGAAATGATGAAAAATACCGCGTGGAATCCGCCAAAATGCTGGCAACCATGATCCATGGCATGCAGGGAACCCCCTATATTTATCAGGGCGAAGAGCTGGGTATGACAAACGTCAGATTTGACATTGAGGAATACCGGGATATCGAGCTGCTGAATATGTATAAGGAACGTATGGAAAAAGGGTATGAGGAACAGGAGATTATGCGTTCCATTTATGCCAAGGGAAGGGACAACGCCAGGACTCCCATGCAGTGGGATGAGAGCGCAAACGCAGGCTTTACCGAAGGAACGCCCTGGATTAGATGCAATCCCAATTATACATTAATCAACGCACAGGAGGCGCTGGTAAACCAGGATTCCATATTCCATTATTATCAGAAGCTGATCGCTTTGAGAAAACAGGAAGCAGTCCTGATTGACGGCTGGTATGAGCCGCTGATGGAAGAAGATGAAAATATTTTCGCCTATACAAGGACCAATGAGCTGGAAAAGCTGCTGGTATACTGCAATTTCGGCGATACGCCGCAGACGCGGACTCTGCCTGAGGAATGGAACGGCGGAGAAGTGCTGATTTCCAATTACCCGGACAGCAAACCTGACGGAAGCCTTCGGCCTTATGAGGCTATGATGGTGAAGATTAAGAGAGGGTAACAGGAGAGTAAACCAGCAGCAGGTGCTGTACTTTTGCTGCAAGTTTTCCCTTTTGCACTGATGTTTCATTCGTGTCTGCTAATTGAGCATTCATATTTGTGGCTCAAGCAGCAGACACGAATCTTATAATACTTTTTTCCAGAAAATCATTTTCAGGAAAATAATTTATTTCTGGTCAGTTTTAAACATACATTTTCAACATTATTGGCGTAGGAAAGCATATATTGATCCTGGCAAAAAAGATTCCACTGGTCTGGTGGGATCTTTTTTTGTCAAGTTAACAATTTTACCGGTTCTTAGGATTAGGTATCAGGGCTTTCAGATGACGGAAATGCTGAGAACATCCATATTTATTGAAAAAAGCAGGTGCTGTTATGGCATCTGCTTTTTGTTTATACCGGAATATCCCGTGGGAAATGGCTCCGATTTTCCGTATTATTATTTCGCAAAATTTAAACTTATGCGAAAATCATTATATGTTTTAAACTGACATTTTATGGTAATTCTTAACTCGACACTGGAATTTATTGTAAGACAAGTTTTGTATTTTGTCAATTAATGCGTAAAAAATAATACTGAAATGTCATTTTTTGTCGGAAGGTTTCTGGAAACAAGTAACACAAGGTTCCTATGGCGTATTGTTTTATTCGTTATTTAATACATCGCAGTGTCTGTTTACTCTGCCATAGGTGCAGTTAATTTATAAACCGTCAATTTATTCGTCAGGATGATGGAGGTAGCTATGGCAAGAAAAGGGGAAAATATATATAAAAGGAAGGACGGGCGCTGGGAAGGGCGCTGCCGGACCGGGCGGCTGTCCGGCGGAAAGGCAGGATATATTTCCGTTTATGGGAAGTCTTACAGAGAGGTTAAGGAAAAACTTTTTGCAAAAAAGGGAGAGCAGCTGGCAGGAAAAAAAGCTGGCGGAAGGCTGCCTGCAGGGATAACAGTGAGGGAAGCCGTGGATTTATGGATGGAGGAACGCAAAGGCGGATGGAAGGAATCCACCCTGGCGACTTACCGTTCGATTGCGGAAAAACATATTTTACCAGAACTAGGGACAACTCCGGTGGCGGCGCTGGATGGGGAGCTGTATAAGAGATATTTTGAAAAATACAGAGTACGGGGGGACGGAAGCTGCCTGTCAGAAGGATATCTGCACCAGATACATATTTTATTCGGACAGATTTTCAGGGTGCTGGAGGAAAAATATCATTGCAGACTGCCGGAGCTTCCCTCATCTTGTTTTGTTGTAAAAAAGGGGCCGCCGCCGGCCGCCTCCCATGCGCCTGAAGAAGGCAGTATTCGAAGGCTGGAGGCGTATTTGCTGAAGGAAGCGGAGCATGGAGATCATACCTGCCTGGGAATATTATTGTCCGGATGCAGCGGGATACGGATTGGGGAGCTGTGCGCACTGCAATGGAAGGATATTCAGTTTGAAAAAGGGACACTGGCAATCCGTAAGACGATGCAGAGGATACGAACCTTTGAAACGGTGTGGGCTGAAGGAAAACCGGTAACCAGAACCGGGACAAAGGTGGTGGTGGCCGGACCAAAATCACGGAATTCCAACAGGGAAATCCCTTTGCCGGAGCATCTGCTGAAGCTGCTGGAAAAAATGAGCGGTGTAAAGGAAGAGTATGTTATGCCGGGAAAAAAGAAGGAATATACGGAACCGAGAACCCTTCAGTACCGGTTTCAGAGGATATTGAAGGAACTGGGAATTCCTGCTTTTAATTTCCATATGCTGCGGCATATTTTTGCCACGAACTGTATTATGCAGGGATTTGATATGAAATCATTAAGTGAAATACTGGGGCATTCCAATGTGAGTACGACGATGAGGATCTATGTGCATTCGGATATGGAGAGGAAAAAACAGCTGATGGCCGGGTATCGGATGGCGGTGGCTTAGAGCGTATATTGCGACGCTTGGCAGAGCGCATATTATGGCGGCTTAGAGCGCACACATTGCGGTGGCTTAGCAGGGGCATAATGCGGCGGCTTAGAGCGCACACATTGCGGTGGCTAAGCAGGGCGCATATTGCGACGGCTTAGGAAGGTGATTTTAATTTCTGAGCCGTCAAAAAAATGGTCAACCATACAACTAAAATGTAGACAAATGCTGCTTTTATGGATTATGTTTCGCAAAAGTTTAAATTTAGCGAAAACACATAACAGATTCTGTTTTTATTGTTTGTTCCCTGAGAAAAGAGCCGGGAAACAATACCGGAAAGCAAAAAGCGGCCCGGATAGTAAAGATTTTACACCAGAACAGGGAATGTCGGAAGGTGGGAAACAATGGAAAAAGATACGTACGACAGAAAAGCAGCAGGCATACGGATCCGGGAAAAGCGCAGGCAGTTGGGAATTACCATGAAGGAAGCTGCGGAAAAGCTGGGCAGGGTGCCTACTTATTATGCGGATATTGAGAGAGGGAACTGCGGGATGTCGGTGGAAACGATGATCGCAATTTCCAGGCTTTATCATATGTCTTTGGATTATCTGATACTTGGGAAAGAAGAAAACCAGGCGGGGGCAGAAAAGGATGTAAGCCGGACAGAAGAAACGGAAGCGGTGTATCAGCTGCTGAATAATGTGTCGAAGCGGGAACGGATGTATGCGGCGAAGGTACTGCGGACTTTTTTGATTGCGTGCAGTGATGTGGGGCTAAAAGAGGAAGAGACACCAGGGGATTGCGACAGGTATCAGAAGTGATTACATACGTTTTTTTCACAGGTAAAAAGAAATATAGCGGTGGAAATATAGCAGTGCTTAGGCAGTAAGGCCCAGGCTTGTGCAGAATTAATAAAACAGGAAAAAGGACTAAGGCAGGATGAGACAGCAGATATGGATGAATTGAAAGATATCTATGGTTCAAAAAATATGAATAGAGTGAAAAAAGTTCTTGAATCAAAGGATGTCCCCGGATTCATAGATATTCATTGCCATGTACTGCCTATGGTGGATGACGGGGCAGAATCGATGGAAATGGCGCTGGATATGCTGCGGATTGCGGCGGACGAAGGCATCCGGAAAATGATATTGACGCCCCATCAGAAGGCGGACAGGAAATGTGTTACTCCGGAAGGGATTGCGAAGCGGACAGAACTCCTGCAGAAAAAGGCGGAGGAGCTTAAAATTCCTGTTGAATTATTTCCGGGAAATGAAATTTTTTACC